>NZ_BAEU01000151.1:0-30925 GCF_000246875.1 Halomonas sp. KM-1 | reverse complement strand
TTTAAAATAATCCTCAGTGTTGCTGGTTGTAGGTAAAGAGTTTGTGAGATATGCTTTATTTTTATTTTGGGAGAAAAAGTTTTGGCTAAAAGATCTGAAAATCACAAGTTAGGGGATTTAGGAGAGCAGAAGGTCAGGTTGGTTTTTGCCGAAGCAGGTTTTGCCGTTAGTGAAATATCTCCTGACTATGGCGAAGACTTTTTTGTCTTTGGTGAAGATAAAGGGGTTATCGAGCCTTTTAAGATTTATGTCCAAGTCAAAGCCTCTGGAAAGGAGGATAAGTATATCTCTGATTGGACTATCTATGAAGACTGCTTGACAGTTAGGAACTGGATTATGGAGAATAGCCTAACCGTCATAATTAGATATAATGAAAGAAGTGGTGTTTACAAGTACTGCATCCCTGAAGATGAAATCGAATATTGGGAGATCCCGTTTTCTGAAGGCGGAAATGTTGCAATAAAATGCAGTGAAAATTTTGATATTGATGCTGCCAGGAAGTTGATGTGGATTGCTAGAATTAGACACTACGATAGAGTGGTTAAAATTACACAGCCCAACGAGATCGATGCGAATGTTTGGGACGGCATGCCTAAATATCAGTTGTTCTGTTTCGAACTGCTCGTTAGATTGCAGCTCATAGATTCGTGCGACCTGCGCCTGAGAGATGAAGTTTACGCTAAATTGCTTAGTATGTCTGAGTGGCTGGTTGAAGAGTACGAGGGCTCAGATGATATGAGTGCGAAAGATAAATCGATATATGCTTCATGCTCGTTGCTAATAATTAATCGGTTAGAAGATATTAGTGGTTGCAAGATCGGGATGACTAGATATTTACTTGACTCTTGTGCATGCCTTGTTTTTAAGTTTTTTAAAAATGGCAAAGAAAAAGGTAGTGGATGAATAAAATGAGTGATTAAGCAAAAGCTACTGCGGCCGGAAGATCTGGTCGCGAAGCTAGACTGAATTTAAAGCAACTGGCCAACCTCTCAGGTGCTCAGGTAGCGATAGTGACCGGCGCACCACCCGGTTCAGTAGCAACATCATTAGATACGCTGTTCTCAAAAATATTTGAAGTTTCCGAAGCGGCCTGGAATAGAGCAGGTGTAATGAACGGAAATTTCGGGCTTTACAGCATTGGTGCTGCCACCCTGATAGCCGGTGGAATGCTGACCGTTGTCGTCGCCTTCTTGATCCTGCTTAGCAAGATCATGACGGCAGTTCTTTTAGTTCTGGGACCTCTTTTTATTAGCATGCTTCTATTTAACGCCACTCAACGCTGGTTCGAGAGCTGGCTAGGCATGGTAGTCAACTACGGACTTATCTTGGTGATAGGTGCAGCTGTAGGCCAACTCATGGTAGAGCTGGGAGGGTATTACATTGACTCCATGTCCAATGGTTATAGTGGCACCATGGCGAATCTTGGCGATGCCGCTATGTTATGCATCATCTATGCACTGTGCATTTTGGTAGTGAAGCAAGTTCCTAGTGTGGCTTTGAACTGACCCCCAATAGTTGGACGGTTCATTCAGCCGGCGCCCAAGGCCTGAGCCCTGTACTGTACGGGGCTCAGGCCTTTTAGTTTCAGCCTGATGCGTTCGTGGTTGTAGTAATGGATGTACTGGACGAGCCCTTGCTGCAGCTGCTCTATGGTGTCGAACCGGTTCAAGTGGAAATACTCGGCCTTCAGGGTACCGAAGAAGCTTTCCATGGCAGCATTGTCCAGGCAGTTTCCTTTCCGCGACATGCTGCGCAGTACCCGCTGCTCCGCCACCAGACGGCGATAGCTGGGGTGACGATAATGCCAGCCCTGGTCCGAATGGAGCAGCGGCCGATCCCCCGGGGTCAGCCTGCCAAAGGCTTTCTTCAGCATACCCTTCACCAGGTCGAACACCGGGCGCGGCCCTGTCTGGAAAGCAATGATCTCTCCGTTATACAGATCCATGACCGGCAACAAGTAGAGCTTCTGGCCATTGACCTTGAACTCGGTGATGTCCGTCACCCACCGCTGATGGGGGCGCTGAGCCTGAAACCGACGCTGCAACGTATTGGGAGCGGCGTAGCCTTCCGCCCCTCGGTAGGCACGATATCGCTTGGGACGAACCAGGGACTTCAAGCCCAGCTGGTGCATCAGCCGCTGGACGGCCTTGTGGTTGATCGTCTCTCCTGCCTGGCGCAGGACGGCGGTGATGCGCCGATAGCCATAGCGCCCTTTATGGCGGTCGTAGATCGCCCGGATACGCACCTTGAGAGCCGCATACCGATCGCCAGCGCCCAGGGCGTGGATCTGGTAGTAAAACGTACTGCGTGGCAGCTCGGCCGCACGCAGCAGCAGAGCCAGCGAATGCTCATGCCTTAATCCTTGGACGGCTTGGGCTTTTTGCCCCGCGTCGCCGCTCCCTTTTCCCGGATCAAGGCATCGAGCTTTTTTAGATAGGCATTCTCGGCACGCAGATACGCCAACTCCTTGAGCAGCTCCTCCTGGGAGCGCTCATCATCAGGCGGGGCGGTGAGGAAGGCGGCTTCTTGGTCATCGGGCGGCGCCCCTTGCGCTTTGGCTCTAGTGCAGTCAGACCACTACTATGGTACTGACGCTCCCATCTGCCAATGGCGCCGAGCTCGCGGATATCGAACAGAGCCTCCGCCTGACGCTGTGACAAGCCATCTCGCCACATCGTCTCAAGGACCTGCCGCTTGAAAGCCGCGCTGTGGGGCGTGTATTGCTTGCGCAGGCCCGCCACGCCATGCTGACGGTATCTATCCCGCCATGTCCGTACCAGGGAATGGTCCAGGCCATGCTGGCGGGCTACCTCTCTTAAGCTGGTGTCATTGTGCAAACACTGCTGTACCACCAGCAGCTTGAACCCCTCATCGTATCGATTGCTCATAGAAACACCCCGAAGATTGGATTGGGTGTCCAACTTTCAGGGTGCAGTTCATAAGTTGACCTGGGGCCTTAAATTCTATTTTTGCTGAATTGCAATGTCCTTGTCTACAATGTCGCCATTGATCAATACGGGGTTGCCGTCTAGGAAAAGAGAGCAGTTTCTCATCGGTATGTCCAAGTGGCAGGCGGTATCATTTGTTCCGCCAAGCTCATTGTTGGGTCCTGTCGAAAACATGACGTTGCCATAAAAGCTTCTGGGTTCCATGCCCATGCCGCCAGGAAATTCTCCTGGAACCATTCTATGCCATTTGGCATCTCGGTTCATTCCCCATCCGACGTGACTCATGCCAAAGCCACGTTCATCCCCGAAGCTTGCCATGTAGGATTTTACAATTTCCGCTTCTAATCCACCTTGAATGTTAGTGATCCATCCTTTTTCTATAGTGTATGTAATGGGCTCTCTAACATAAATGTTCTGTGGTAACAGAATGTCGCCCGGTGCTACGACTATAGTGCCATCCACCCCATCATCATCACCACCTGTGAATACAAAGCCAGAAGGCCAATGGTCCCATCGGCCCGGTTCGTCAGTGCAGGCGTACTCTGTGACGGTAGGGTATGTGTTTAGTTTGTATGTAACATCCGTGCCATGAGCCGAGGTGATATGCATCACCTTTGCTTTTGAAAGAAGCTCGCCGGCTATTTCGACCTTCTCCTTTAGCTCTTGGTTGGGAAGCATTCTGGCCAGTAGTTCCGGAGGCTCTACGACAGTGAGTATGCGCGTTCCCGCTGCCTGTATGGCCATTTGTTCTGGTGAAAAAAGAAGGAAAATACAGTCTATTAGCATGTCGCAATTTTTGAGAGCTTCTACCGCGTCGGGCATGCTGGCTAGGCCAGTGGTGCCCACATTCCAGCCTCCTGTAGGTAGTGGGGAAGGTAAGCGCATATGATACATGCTAGCGCCTAATCGCTGGCCCGCCGCCATGAATGCGTCAGCATAATCGATTCTTTCATTACCTTGTGTTAGAACGATCACTTTTTCGCCTTCATGAACGCCCGACATTTTTAGCTGATGAAGACAAATTTCTGTAAAGCTCGCCTGATCCATGATGTTCTCCGCTTCAGGTCGGTGTTGAGATTCAAGGCTTGGGATACGTCGTGCGAATCTGGCTTGAGTGAGAGTTGTGTTTTGGCATCCTTGGGAAGGGGGCGGTATTGCCCCCTGTTGAGCGCTAATTACGCTATTGGTTTGTAGGTAGTGTGACCGTTTCGCTACCGGATTTTACTCTGAAGTGATGGAGAAAATTCTGTCTCACTTTTCTTTGGCTTCAGTGACTTTTTAGCAAGCTCTTCCATGATAGCTTCCATAAAACTATCGGCAGAAGATTGACAAGGTTGGGTAGCAAGGCTTACGCCAACGAATAGTACGCTGGAGACGATGATCCCCCATACCCCAGCGGGGAGCCCCAGGAAGGAGTTGCCGATGGCGTAGACAAACAGTACGAAGGCGCCGGTGCCCAGCACGCTCGCCAGAGCGCCAGCGGCGGTGCCGCGTTTCCAATAGAAAGCACCAATGATCGCCGGCACCATGGCCACCAGTCCTGAAGAGGCGGCCACCGACAGCACTGCGATCAAATCGAGCTGTAGCTCTGCGAAGCCCAGTGACATCAGGGCGATCACCGGAATGACGATCTTGCCGACCAGCAGCTGACGCTTCTCGCTGGCACCCGGTTTGACATTGGCATAGACGTCACGCGCCAGCATTGAGGAGAGGGTCAGCATGATCGAGTCGATGGTGGAGACCGCCGCGGCCATGATGCCGATCATCACGATGACGCCCAGCACCGGCGGCACGAACTCGGACGCCAGCAGCGAAGGCGTGGCTAGGTCGGCGCGTTCCAGGCTCGGGAAGGCGGCCAGGGCCGAGAAGCCCCAGAGGACCGACACCAGGGTGTAGATGAAACCGAAGACCAGGAAGCCGATCAGCATCTGGCGCATGGAGCGCAGCGAGGAAGGCATGAACAGCCGCTGGCTGACCTGGGGATTGGATAGGCTGAAGAAGAACCAGGGGATGGTCAGGCCGAGGAAGGTGATGAAGCTGAACAGGCCGGGGCCCGGTACCGTCAGCGACTGAGGGTGTTCGGTGGCCAGGGTCTCGAACAATGCGGCGAAGCCGCCAAGGCCTTGGATGACCAGGAAGGCGACCAGGGTCGAGGCGACTATCATCATGATCGCCTGCAGCGAGTCGGTCCACATGACCGAGCGAATGCCTGCCACATAGGAGAAGAAGATCGCGATCGCCGTGGCCAGCATTACCCCGGTTGTGAAGGGAATGGCGCCGTTGGTGGTGCCTTGCAGCAGGTAGCCGACCCCGGCCAGCTGCACTGCCGCATAGGGGATCAGGAAGACGCAGCTGGCGATCGACACCGCCATGGCGACCCGCTTGCTGTTGTAACGGTGCCCCAGCATCTCGCTCGGGGTCACGAAGTTGAACTTCTTGCCCACGGCCCAGAACTTCGGCCCGAAGATGGCCACCAACGAGACACCCGCGAAGTAGATGATCTCGAAGCCCAGGGCGCCGACGCCACCAGCGTAGGTGAGCCCGGCGAGCCCCACCATCATGAAGGCACTGTAGGTCGTGGCACTATAGCTCAACGCCGACACGAAGCCGTTCATCTGCCGGTTACCCAGGAAGTAGCCCGACATGCTCTCCGACTTGCCTTGGCGCGACAGGATGGCGATGCCGATGGCAATCAAGAGATAGATGGCGATCGACCACCAGATCAGTGACTCAGTCATTGCCGTGCTCCTCGAAGTCCTTGGTGATGAAGAGGTTCAGAGCGATGACCACGAGACCGGCAATCGTCCAGAACAGGAAGCTGCCATACCATGCCTGCACATGGGTCAACAGCGTGTAGGGAACCAGGTAGCAGAGCAGGACCACTGCCCAGACCAGCCATATCCACTTGCTTCTTTTCATGATCAACCTCGTCTTATTGTTGCGTCAGGGGTGGGGGGAAGGACTGTTGTTATGCTGGCGAATCGTCGTCACGCGCGACTCGATGTTTCGCCAGGGGGCTTGGTCGGGCGCAAAACGCGCCCGTAGATAGGCCGTCAGGGTGACGACCTGAGAGTCGCTGAAACTGTCGGCGAAACCGGGCATATTGCCGAGGCCGGGTACATGGTCGGCATGCACGCCACCCAGGATTGACTGGATGACGTTGTCGGGATGCTGGCTATGTAGGTTGGTGTTCAATGCCAGGGAGGTCTGGGCGCTGGTGAAGGAAGGTGTGCCACTCTCCATATGGCAGCTGGCGCAGGCCCCTTCGAATAGACGTTCTCCCTCCTCCATGCCGGCGGGGCCGCTCTGGGCCGTGGCGATGCGAACCGCAGCGTCGGCTCGTACGGTCTCGCTATCTCCCGCCGGTGCGTCCATCTGGACCGCCACATAGTGAGCCAGGGCGCGTACGTCATACTCGGGCAGCTCGCCCAGGCCGGCCACCACCGGTGCCATGGGGCCCGAGGCCACACCATGCAGTGACGACGCGCCGTGGCGCAGGTAGTCGTAGAGGGAGGTCTCGCTCCAAGGAATCGGCGAGCGTGATAGCCGATTGAGCGGCGGGGCTTCCCAGCCGTCCACCATGGCACCGGCCAGACTGTGCTCTCCCCTCTGCTCGGCCCCCATGGCGTTGCGTGGCGAGTGACAGGCGCTGCAGTGCCCCAGGCCCTCGGCGAGGTAGGCGCCGCGATTGTAGAGATCACTCTGGCCGGGATCGGGCTCGAAGGGGTTGGGGTCGTGGTAGAGGGCGTTCCAGCCGGCCATCAATGGCCGGAAGTTGAACGGAAAGCTCAGCGCATTGGCCGGTGTCTCGGCGCTCACCGCGGGCTGCGCCATCAGGTAAGCATACAGCGCCTGCATGTCGGCATCGCTGATCTTGGCAAAGGCCGTATAAGGGAAGGCCGGATAAAGATGCTTGCCATCGCGGCTGATGCCGTGTCGCATGGCGCGCTCGAAGGCGGCATAGGACCACTGGCCTATCCCTGTTTCCTCGTCTGGCGTGAGGTTGGTGCTGTAAAGCGTGCCAAACGGTGTATCGAAGGCGCGCCCGCCGGCATTCTCCTGACCTCCCTCGGCGGTATGGCAGGCCGCACAGTCGCCGGCCGCAGCCACCAGGCGCCCACGTTCGATGGTCTCGGCGGAATAGAGGTTGGCTGCGGGACGGTTGATCGGCGTAATCGCTCCCTTCCAGGGCCAGGCCATGACCGCCGTGCCGGCCACTGCGGTCAGGGCCGCCGCCTTGAGCCAACGGCGCCCAGGGCGTTTGGTCGGTCTGCCGGGTGTCTCTTCCTGCAAGGAATCGGCCTGGTCGTGGAGAGCTTGACGTACGCGGCCGGCGGTGAAGGGCGGCTGGCGGAAGCGCACGCCGGTGGCATCGAACAGCGCATTGGCGATCACCGCCACGCCGGGTGCAAGATTCACGTCGTCGAGCGGCTGGAGCAGCGAGGTCGTTGCCTCAGCGTCTGCGCTCTCCTTGGTTGGCATGTCGGTGCGGGTCACCAGGACACCGCCGGGCGTCGGATCGACATTCTTATCGTCCTTGCTGCCATCGCCCCATTCGTCGAAGGCCGGGTCGCGTCCCAGCAGCGGGCGAGCGCTACCCAGCACCCGGGCCTGCAGTGTCTGCTGCAGGCGATCCGTGTCTACCTCGGGGCCGGCGTCCTGGCCGACCACCAGCCGAGTCAAGGTCACGTCGCCGGTAATACGGTTCACTTCCACGTCGGCGATCCAGGCCGAGCGCACGCCTTCCGGGATGCGTTGATGCCGGTCGGGCAGCTGTGAATAGGCGAAGCCGCGACCGCGCAGCCGATCCGGCGATGTGGAAGCGGCGGACGACAGCGCTTCGCCCCATTGGGCGCGCTGCGACACCGAGCTGATCAGCTCGATGCCACGGGCATCGTCGAGGTGACGTAGCCGCAGCGCCAGGGGGTCCTGATCACTGTCGTGGGCCACCTCGTCCAGAAAGGATTCCCGGGCAAAGGCCTGCTGAATCTCGGCGAGGCTCTCGCTGCGCCGACCGGCACCATGATCGTCGCGGCGGGTGGTCAGTTGGGCGCTACTGAAGGCATAGGGCGAGAAGGGCGGTGTTCCGCCGGCTTCGGTCCGCCGGATGGGCGGCCTGCCGCAGAGCCACAGGCCCACGGCGGCGATATCGCCCGAGGCATGGGCCTGATGGTAGCGGTAGTCGGCGATATCGCCGCTCTCCGCCAGGTCGGCGCTTAGGGTGATGCGCTGTGCCTGGCCCAGGGCATGCACATCACGGGTGTAGGCGGCATCCAGCCATACCGCCACGGAGCAGGCCAGTTGCCGGGACATCACTGCGGCATCCACGGCGGCATCGTCACCACAGTGACGGCCTAGGCCGGAGACCCGCGCCGGGGTGGTTCCGTAGAGCTCGATCCGCTCGGCCGGCAGGCCGGTTAGGGTCATCAGGTCGTGAATCAAGGCCTCGGGCGTGATCGTTTCTCCCCACAGCATCAGGCGTTGATCGGAGCAGTCGGCCACCACCCAGCCGGGGGCGTCGCCCCAGCGCAGGCGGCTCGGCCAGCCATAGTCATGGCAATGGGCCGAGGCCGCCTCGCCATGTCCAGCCGCCAGCTCCCGGGACCGCGCCCCGGTCTCCAAGGGGACCTGGTCGTGGTCGCCTTGGCCTGCGTGGGAGGGCGCACGCCATTCGAGCCGCAGGCGACGCGCGGCGTTTTGCGCCGCGTCCAGACTGTCGGCCACCACGCCCACGAAATCGCCCTCGATGACGACTTCGATCCGACCCGGCAGGCCCGCCACGCTGGCCCGATCCACGGCCACCAGCCGATCGCTGACGAAGTGCTCGCCGTTCCAGGCATAGTGGGGTGGCCTTACCGCTACACCGAAGCGCTTGGGCGATGCCAGCGGAGCGGGGAGCTCTGTGGGTTCAGCCCGGGAAGAGGGGGGCTGCCGATCACTCATGGGGCGCCTCCGGCGACTCGGCGGCGTTGATTGCCACGGCGCGACTCGCCGCCTCGAGAATCTCCACGTGGGTGCCGCAGCGACAGAGGTTGTACTCCAGAGCGGCCCGCAACTGGGCTGATGAAGGCCTAGGGGTGTGATTGAGCAGAGCGCGCACGCTGATGATCATGCCATTGAGGCAGTAGCCGCATTGGGCGGCCTGGGCCTCGATGAAGGCGCGCTGGACAGGGTCGAGGCGGCCTTCGCTGGCCAGGCCCTCGAGGGTAAGGATCTCATGCCCGACCGCGACCGAAACCGGCAGCACACAGGCCCGGGCGGCCATGCCGTCGATCAGCACACTACAGGCACCACACTCGCCCAGGCCGCAGCCGTACTTGGGGCCATTTAGCTCCAGGTCATTGCGCAGGACGGTCAGCAGGGGAGTGTCCGGCGGTACTGCCAGCTCGTACGAGCGGCCGTTAACAGTCAGGGAGATCGCTTGGGTCATAGGGGCTCGTCGTTATTCTTGGTGTTATCAACGTTTTTTGACTCTTGAGAGCCAATTCAGGCATTACCCTGCGCCTCCTTCGAGGATCCGGGTATGCCGATTTGTTGAGGTGTATACGCTGTTAATTTTGGGTTTCTACACATATAGCACCTTGAGTCCTGTTCCTGCAAGCTATGATGTGTGTCATGATTTTTCTTCGTAAAACCACCATTTTATAGGCCTATATCAAGATTTTCTCTCTTAGTGGCTTGGTCGGGCTGTCCGGTGCACCAATCGAATAAACGGTGCTTGACGTGAAAAATAAGGGTGTATACGTTGTAATTGAGTTTCGTGTCACCCTGGCGCGTGCCCATGCTGGAGCGCCCTGACGAAGAGTTGCTCTACGCATGCCCTCTGTCTTCTGCCCACTGGCATCAGGGCATCGAGGAAGATCAATAAAATCAAAAAGGTGGAGTAAATGACCAAGAATCGAAAAATTGCTGTCATCGGTGCAGGCCTCGGAGGCGCTGCAGCGGGTGCGCTCCTGCAGCAGGCAGGCTACGACACAAGGGTCTACGAGCAGGCACCAGCCTTTTCCCGGCTGGGCGCCGGTATTCACCTCGGCCCCAACGTCATGAAGGTGATGCGTCGCATTGGCATCGAGGACAAGCTCAACGCCATGGGCTCCCACCCGACACACTGGTTCAGTCGCGATGGCAGGAGCGGCGTGTACCTATCGCGCATCCCGCTCGGCGATTTCGCCCGCGAAGAGTACGGTGCGGCCTATATCACCGTGCACCGTGGCGACCTGCATGAGTTGATGGTCAGCACCCTGGATCAGGAGCGGCTCTACTTCGACAAGCGGCTGGTGAACGTCGATGACAACGGCGACAAGGTGATCATGACCTTCGCCGATGGCACTACCGACGAGGCCGACCTGGTGATCGGTGCCGATGGAGTCAATTCACGCATCCGCGAGAAGCTGCTGGGGCCCGAGGCGCCCATCTACAGCGGCTGGGTCGCCCATCGGGCGATCATCTCGGCGGAGAAGCTCAAGGCCTATGATCTGGATTTCGAGGCTTGCGTGAAGTGGTGGTCGGTGGATCGCCACATGATGGTCTACTTCGTGACCGGTGATGAGAAGGAGTACTACTACGTTACCGGGGTGCCGGAGCCGGAGTGGAATCACGGTACCTCCTTCGTGGACAGCTCTCGCGAAGAGATGCGCAAGGCCTTCGAGGGTTATCACCCCACGGTCCAGGCACTGATCGACTGCACCGAGACGGTCACCAAGTGGCCGCTGCTCGAGCGTAACCCCTTGCCACTGTGGCATGACAACCGCCTGGTGTTGCTTGGCGATGCTTGCCATCCGATGAAGCCGCACATGGCCCAGGGCGCCGCCATGGCCATTGAGGATGCCGCCATGCTGGTGCGCTGTCTGGATGAGGTCGGTGCCGACCGTTATCACGACGCCTTCGAGCTGTACCGTACCAACCGCTTCGAGCGCGCCTCCCGCGTGCAGAAGGTCTCCCACGACAACACCTGGCTGCGTCATGACGAAGACCCGGCCTGGGTGTTCGGCTATGACGTCTACAAGGTGCCGCTCAAGCAGCTGCAGCACACCGATGAGGAGAGTCCGGCATGAGCAGTACCTTCCTGTACGGTGCCAACGTCCAGGCCAATGGCATTCGCCAGCACTACCTGCGCTACGGCGGTGAGGCATCGGCCACCCGCCAGCCGCTGGTGCTGATTCCCGGTATCACCAGCCCAGCCGTGACCTGGGGATTCGTGGCCGAGCGCCTCGGCCGACACTTCGATACCTATGTGCTCGACGTGCGCGGCCGCGGTCTCTCCTCCAGCGGCCCCGAACTCGCCTACGACACCGATACCTGTGCCGATGACGTGAGCGCGTTCATCGCGGCGCTGGGGCTGGAACGTGTCATTCTTGCCGGCCACTCCATGGGCGCCCGCTTCGCATTGCGTGCCCTGTCCCGGGGTGCTCGAGACATCGACAAGCTGGTGCTGATCGATCCGCCGGTCTCCGGTCCGGGGCGCCGCGAGTACCCCAGCAAACTGCCTTGGTACGTGGATTCGATCCGTGACTGCCTACGGGGTGCTGATCTCGAGACCATGCGTCGGTACTGCCCGACCTGGAGCGAGGATCAGTTGCGCCTGCGCGCCGAGTGGCTGCACACCTGCTACGAGCCAGCCATCGTCCAGGCCTTCGAGGAGTTCCACAGCGTGGATATCCACCAGGACCTTCCCGGTGTGACGGTACCGACGCTGTTGATCTGCGCCGGCAAGGGCGGGGTGATTCAGGATCAGGATCGTGCCGAGATCCGCGACCTGCTGCCATCGATTCGCATCACCACCGCCGAGCGGGCGGGACACATGATTCCTTGGGACGACTACGAGGGCTTCTTAGCCGCCTTCGAGGACTTCCTGGGCACTGAACTCTGAGAGAGGCCTTGCGCCATGACCAAGACATACCGTATCGGCCAGATCGTACCCAGTTCCAACATCACCATGGAGACGGAAATCCCCGCCATGCTGGCTGCGAGGCAGCTGATTCGCCCAGAGCGTTTCACTTTCCACTCCAGCCGCATGCGCATGAAGACCGTGAGCAAGGACGAGCTGGCTGCCATGGATGCCGAGTCCGACCGCTGTGCGCTGGAGCTCTCTGACGCGGCAGTGGACGTGATGGGATATGCCTGCCTGGTGGCGATCATGTCCATGGGACCGGGATACCACCGCGAATCCCAGCGGCGCCTGCGTAGCCGCACCGAGGAGAACGGTTGCGACACCCCGGTGGTCACCAGCGCTGGCGCCCTGGTGGATGCTCTGGGCGTAATGAAGGCCAAGCGCGTGGTGGTGGTGGCGCCCTACATGAAGCCGCTCACCGAGATGGTGGTGGATTATATCCGTGAGGAGGGCGTCGAGGTGGTCGACTACCGCGCGCTAGAGATTTCCAACAATCTCGACGTGGCTCGCCACGACCCCGCCAATCTGCCGGAGATTGTCGCCGGCCTCGACTACAGCGATGTGGATGCCATCGTGCTCTCTGCTTGTGTGCAGATGCCCTCGCTGGCCGCCGTCTCCAAGGTTGAAGCGATCACTGGCAAGCCGGTGGTCACCGCAGCCATTGCCACCACCTACGCCATGCTCAAGGCCCTCGATCTCGAACCGGTGGTGCCGGGAGCCGGCGCTTTGCTGTCGGGCGCCTACTGAGGAGACCGTCATGACGCAACACGCTCAGGAAGCCAGCGACAACTACAAGGGCGTCTGGGATGGCCGGATCGGTTTCGGTAAAAAGGCCGCTCTGTTGGTTGTCGACTTCATGCAGGGCTACACCACGCCAGGCTCGCCGCTCTACGCTCCGGGTGTGGTAGAGGCAGTGGCCAGGATGCCGCGGTTGTTGGCGGCGGCGCGCGAGGCCCGGGTGCCGGTTATCCATACCAATATCCTTTACCAGGCGCCGGACCAATGTGACGGCGGCATCTGGGTCAAGAAAGCACCGGTAATGCGCACCATGGTGCCGGGCAACCCCTATGCAACATTCTGCGAGGAGGTAATCCCGTCTGACGATGAGTTGGTGATCACCAAGCAGTACGCCAGCGCCTTCTTCGGCACCTCGCTGGCCTCGACACTGGTGGCCATGGGGGTGGATACCCTGATCCTGACCGGCTGCTCGACCAGCGGGTGCATTCGCGCCACCGCCGTGGACGGCCTGCAGCATGGCTTCCGCGTGATGGTGGTGCGCGATTGCGTCGGTGATCGCCACCCTGCGCCCCACGAGGCCAACCTGTTCGATATCGACAGTAAGTACGGTGACGTGGTCTCCCTCGACGAGACGCTGGATCATTTGCGGCATGACTGACCCGACCCGGCCGACAGCGGCCGGGCAACTACCTCACTCAGCCGTCGGCGTTCATCTTCTCCAACAGATGCATCAGGGCGATGCGCTCGGCGGGATTGAGATTGCTCATGGTCTGATCGCTGATCTGCTTGGCGATGGGCACCATGGTCTCGACCAGGGACTCACCCGCCTCGGTGATGACCACCATCACCTTGCGCTGGTCGCCGGGATCGGTGGTCAGGGTGATCCACTCCCGTGCCTTGAGCCGCTTGATCACCCCACGGATCGTAGCGGGATCGATGGCGGTGGCATTGACGATCTCGGTGAGCGAGCTTGGCCCGCGCTCCATGACCGTGCACAGGGTGACGAACTGGATGGCAGTCAGCTGTTTGTCACAACTGTGGCGCTGGAAGATCGCCGTATGGCGCTGGTAGGCCTTGCGCAGCAAATGACCGACCTGCTCCGAGAAGTCATAACCCTGTTCGGTGGGGGTTCGGTGGTCGCTGGACATGGCGGCATGAGATGGCGTCTCTGTAGTCATGGGGCATCCTTGGTGTGCTGCCGACAACCTATGGTTGTCGCGGTCTCACCGCCGGAGTATGGCTCTGGCGGGGCAGAGCAGCCTCTGGTGTCAACGCGGACGCGACATAGGCTTGCGGGCGATGGGAAAGTCGTGCTTATTTATGGTGTATACACTATAACTTAATGACGAGCAGGGCAAGCTGGCCTACCCCTTCCATGCGATGCCGCTGTCACCAACGTATCGCGCTCCTGGCCACCGATAACAGCAATGAGGCTTGAATGGCGTCCACCACACTGCCGGATCGACACGCGCTCCTCCATGGCACCGACCTGTTGGTGGTCTACCGAGAGCCCGTGATTCCTCCCAAGCCGGCACCTGGCCAGCCGGGTACACACTCGGATTTTATACCCACCGAACCCGAACTCTTCATTGCCGTGCTCGCGGATGGCCGGGTGATGGCTTTCAACGGCCACGTGGATCTGGGCACCGGTATCCGCACGGCTCTGGCCCAGATCGTCGCCGAGGAGCTGGAGGTTGTCCTCGAGCGGGTCACCATGGTGCTGGGGCATCCCTTCGAGGTGCCCAACCAGGGGCCGACCATCGCCAGCGCCACCATTCAGATAACCGCCGAGCCGTTGCGGCGTGCGGCGGCCCAGGCTCGCGAATACCTGCTGGATCTGGCCACTAGCCACTTTGGCGTAGAGCGGGGCGGCCTGCGTTGTGTAGCGGGAACCATCCTGCCGGCCGAGGGTGATCGACCCGCCGTGAGTTACGGTGAACTTCTCCACGGCGAGCGTCATGCCCTGAAGCTCGCCGATGAGGTACCGCTCAAGCCGGCCAGTGGCTATCGGCTGGTAGGGCGGGCGGCGCCGCGGGTGGATATTCCTGACAAAGTAGTCGGCAAGCTGACCTTCGTTCATGACCTGCGCCTGCCCGGCATGCTGCACGGCCGAGTGATCCGCCCGCCCTATACCGGCCATGATCGTGGAGACTTCGTCGGCACCAGCCTGGTGGCGGTGGATGAGGCCTCGGTGGCCGGCATGCCAGGGCTGATCCAGGTGGTGGTGATCGGCGATTTCGTGGGCGTAGTCGCCGAGCGTGAGGAGCAGGCCGCGGCGGCGGCCAGGCGGCTCAAGGTCACCTGGCGCGATCCGAAGGGCTTACCCCGGCTCGACGATCTGGAACAGGCCCTGCGAGAGCTGCCGGCCCAACGGCGACCCTTGCTGGAGGAGGGCGATGCGGCGGGAGCGCTGGCCCGGGCTGCGCATCGTGTATCTCGCACCTATGTCTGGCCTTTCCAACTACACGGCTCCATCGGCCCCTCCTGCTCGGTGGCCGACTATCGTGACGACCGGTTGCAGGTGTGGTCCGGCACCCAGAATCCCCACAGCCTGCGCGCAGACCTGTCGCGGCTGATGGGGCTCGACGAGGGCGTGATCACCGTTACCCGCATGGAAGCCGCCGGTTGTTACGGTCGCAACTGTGCCGATGATGTGGGGGCCGATGCCGCGCTACTGTCGCGAGCGGTGGGGCGGCCGGTGCGGGTACAGCTGACCCGGGAGCAGGAGCATGGCTGGGAGCCCAAGGGGGCTGCCCAGTTGATGGAGGTCCAGGGGGGCCTGAACGCCGATGGCAGCCCCGCCGCCTATCGCTTCGTCGTCCGCTATCCCTCGAACAATGCCCCGACCCTGGCCCTGCTGCTGACCGGCATCGTAAAGCCCAGCGATATCCCCTTCGAGATGGGGGATCGTACCTCGGTCCCGCCTTATCGCTACCCGCATCGGCAGATCGCCTGCGATGACGTGCCGACCCTGGTACGCGCCTCCTGGTTGCGTGGGGTCTCGGCCATGCCCAACACCTTCGCTCATGAGAGCCATATCGACGAACTGGCCCAGTTGGCCGGTGAGGATCCGGTAGCCTATCGGCTGCGCTACCTGACCGACCCGCGTGCGGTGGAGTTGACCGAGGCCGTGGCAGCGCGAGCGGGCTGGCAGCCCCGGGTGGCCCATTCCGCACCCCGGATGGTCGAGGGTTGGCACCATGGGCGAGGGGTGGCCTACGCCCAGTACGTACACAGTAAGTTTCCCGGTTTTGGCGCGGCCCTGGCAGCATGGGTGGTTGAGTTGAAGGTGCACCCCGAGAGTGGACGCATCGTCATCGAGCGGCTGGTCGTGGGCCAGGACGCCGGCCTCATGGTCAACCCGGCCGGCGTGCGTCATCAGGTGCACGGCAATGTCATCCAGACGCTGAGCCGGACCCTCAAGGAGCGGGGCGCCTTCGAGGACGGCCTGCCGGTGAGCCGGGAGTGGGGCGGCTATCCGATCCTGCGGTTCTCCGAGCTGCCCGAGATCGACGTCATGCTCCTCGAGCGCCCCGAGGCACCGCCGCTGGGGGTCGGAGAATCCACCTCCCTGCCCGGCGCTCCGGCCATCGCCAATGCTCTCTACGATGCCACCGGGGTGCGCTTCACCCGCCCCCCCTTCACACCGGAGGTGGTGCGTCGCGCCCTGGCTGCTGCTCGGTCGAGGCCGGTTGAGGCGATCGGCTGATGGACCATCTCGACTTGCAGGTCATCGAGCGCGCCCTGCAGTGGGCCAACCGGGGCCATCGTCTATGGCTGTGCACGGTGCTGGCCACCTTCGGCTCATCCCCCCGGGAGCCCGGCGCCATGCTAGTGGCACGCCAGGACGGTGAGCACCTGGGGTCGCTGTCCGGTGGCTGCGTGGAGGAGGACTTTCTCGAGCGGCTGCACCAAGGGGAGTTTGCCGGGCCGGTACAACGGGTGCGGTATGGCGGTCAGGGGAGCGAGCCGGGCGCGAGCCGTGTGCGGTTGCCCTGTGGAGGCAGCCTGGAGGTGCTGGTAGAGCGGCTGGAGCCCGACGCGGCCACCCTGACCCACCTGGAGGTGGTGCATGCCACCCTGCTCGGCCGACGAGCCCTGATTCGACGTGTGCCGCTTGATGGTCGAAGGGCGCATTTCGTGCTGGCCGAGGCGCCGGGGCCTGCCATCCTGCGGGAGGAGGGAGTAATCGGCGTGCGCCTCGGCCCGGCACTGCGTCTGATCATTGCGGGTATCTCTCCGGTCTCTCAGGCCTGTGCCAGCTTCGCCAGTACCCTGGGCTTCGAGGTCATCGTTTGTGATCCCCGAGAGAAGGCGCGTCGGGAGTTTGCGGTACCGGGGGTGGAGGTGCAGGCGGTAATGCCCTCGACTTTCATCGCCTCGGGTGCCTGTCATGCCGCCACCGCCGTGGTGGCCCTGACCCATGATCCCCGCATCGACGATCTGGCGATGATCGAGGCCGTGCGCACCGACGCTTTCTATATCGGCGTGATGGGCTCGCGGCAGACCTCGCGTCAGCGCGAGGCGCGGCTGCGTCGCTCGGGGGGGCTCGGCTCCGAGCAGATCGCTCGGATCACGATGCCCATTGGCCTTGGTCTTGGCAGCAAGACGCCGGCCGAAATCGCTCTGGCGGTCATGGCCGATATCGTCCGGGTCCATCGGGGCAAGGCGCGAGATGCGCTCTAAGCACTCGTTGGCCCTGATCATGGCGGCGGGGCACTCCCGGCGCTTCGGCAGTGACAAGCGACTGGCGCGGCTCGCCGATGGTCGGACGTTGCTCGCCACCACCCTGGCCGCCGCCATGGACGCCTTCGAGCAGGTAAGGGTGGTGGTGAATACCCAGGTGACACCCGCCGATCTGGGGATTCCCGAGGCCATGGTGCTGGTCATCCGGCCCGCGGCCCCGGTGGGACTTGGAGGCAGCATCGCCCATGCCTTCCGGGAGCTCGACCAGCTGCTGTCGCGCTGTGATGTCGACAGTGTCGCCATCTGGCTGGGCGATATGCCCTGGGTGAGGCCCGAAACCTGCCAGCGGCTGGCTCGACGAGCCGCAGCCGACACCATCGTCAGACCCCTCTACCGTGATATGCCCGGACATCCGGTCTTCTTCGGTCGTGACTACTGGCCCGCCTTGGCCGCCAACCTGGATGATCTGGGGGCCAGGGCGGTTCTCGCTCGGTTCGCCGACAAGGTGATTGCCGTGCCGGTAGCGGATCCGGGGGTGGTCCTAGATTTTGATTATCCAAGTGAAATTCGTGGTTAGCTAGAAGCGGGCAAGCCACGCCCGATAAAATACCCATCGACTGGAGAGTCGGTACGGGGGGATCCATTACATGGGCCGAGGCCAGGGGGCAAGGCCCACCCAGCCTGCCGTGAAAAAGAGGAATATACGTCTAGTTATCGAAGTAGCGTTCGAAAATTTGATCGAAAGTACCATCGGTTTTCAATCCGGCCATGGCCTCATTAAATGCGTCTGCTAATGCCTCGTCACGTTGACGGAATGCGGCGCCGATTCCCGGTCCGTAGATTGATTCAGGGCCGGTCACCAGTTCGCCTTGCCGTGTAAAACGGTCATCGTTGAACATCGCCCTCTGGGCCAGGGGGAACGCGGTGAACACTAGGTCGAGTCGTCCAGCGTGCATATCGGCAACCACTGACCCAGAATCAGCATAGCGCCGGATCTCTGCATCGGGATAGAACTGAGTTACGTACTCATCCTGGATGGTCGCTTGCTGAACGCCTATTACCGTGCCTACAAGCGGGCCATCCAGGTCGTGCTTGGCGTCAGCCTTGCCGACCCAGACAGAAGGCACCTGGTAATAAGGATCCGAGAAGAGGACTTGGCGTGAACGTTCTTCGGTAATGTTCATCGCCGATGCAATGAGATCGAAATTCCGTACCTGTAGTGCAGGAATAATGCCATCCCAAGCCTGCTCGACCCATACGCATTCGCGCTGCATCCGCTCGCAGGCAGCATTGACGAGTTCTACCTCGAAACCAGTAATAGTACCGTCCGGCAGCTTGTACTGGTAGGGCTCATAGGGCACATCGACGCCTATACGCAGCGGTTTTTCTTCCGCATTGGCCACTCCTCCGAGCAGGGCAGCCGATAGCAGCAGAGTGGAGAGGGTATGAATTCGCATATTGTTTCCTCGCAGTTTGTTTTGTCGTGTGAGCGTGGGTGATACCGGGTCGGTTTTGTTATTCCGCTATGGGTGAAGGGCGGAACGAGAGAACCTCGCTCCGGAGAACTTGGCGTATTCATGACTTAGGGTGTCTTGCAGGATGGATTCGGCCAGACGGCCGGCATGGAAGGCTGCCAGGCTGATACCGCTGTGACTGCTTAGGCCATAGGCCCCGGGGTATTGCCGTGAAGCTTCATAGAGAGGGTGGCCATCAGGTGTCATTACGCGCAGCGCCCCCCACGAGCGCACCAGTCGCGCATGGGCGAGAAACGGAAAGATTCGCACCGCGCGATCAGCCAATTGCTGCATTATCGGCAGGGTCACCCCCCTGTCGAAACCGACCTCTTCCTGAGTGTCCCCGATCAAGTACGCGCCACTAGCCGTCTGTCGAATCTGTGGGGTCGGCAGTTGGGCAATTTTTTGCAGGCGTTCAGTCACCAAGACCTGGCCGCGCACGGGATGCACCGCCCCACTGAGCCCCAGCATCGGCGCCAATGCTGCGCTGCCCAGACCAGCAGCAAGGATAAGGCGCTCAGCTTCGTAGGTGCCGTGCGTGGTCGCCGCTCGAAAGCCATTCATGAGGGGAGTGAGCAAGTGCACCTCGCAGCCAGGACGATAATCGAGCCCGAGCCCGAGATTGGCTGAAAACAGCGCGCGCAGTAGATACAGGGGATTGCAATGGCCGTCATGGGGCGACCAGGTACCACCGTGCACGCCTTCGCCGAGCCCCGGGAGATAAGAGGCAAGCGACGTACGGTCGAGATATTGCCAACGGAATTGGCGCGCCAGGTTGGGGGATGTCGACTGGATCGCCGAGTACTCGCGCTGACGTGCCTCTGCTTCCTCCTGATTGAAGCAAAGATCGACTCCACCCCTGTGTTCGTATTCGAGGTCTAACCCGGTGCGCCCCTCGAGTTCAGCGGCAAACTCAGGCCAGGCCAGGCTCGCTTCGAAACTGAGTTCGGCATAGGCTGGCATGCCTGCGCCCTTGCCCTGCACCCAGGTGAGACCGGCGTTACCTCGTGAGGCGCGCAGTGAGTCGTCGCTTCCATCGAGCACCGTAACGCGACAGCCCGCACGCAGCAGACCATAGGCCACCGCCATGCCGACCACGCCACCACCAATGATTAGGAAATCCTGCTGCATGCCGTCCGCTTCTTGTAAGTGGAATGCCATCGACGATAGCGAGGCGAACGGTATACGATCCAATACCAATTATTGCCATGACGATACACAAATATTATGAAGCTTCCCCATCTTCGCGATAAGCAGGTGCTTGCTTTCAAGTTGGTCATGGAATGCGGCACGGTTTCCGGTGCGGCAAGGCGTATGCTCATCGCCCAGCCAGGAGTCACCCGCCTGCTCAAGCAGCTTGAGCATGATCTGGGTTTTCATCTATTTGAGCGGGTGCGCGGCCGCTTGATACCCACTCCTGAAGCGCGCCTCTTCTATCGCGAAGTACAGCGCGTATGGACTGGCATCGATCATCTGCGCGATACAGCACGACGGATACGAGAGCGAGAAATAGGGGGGCTGAGAATCAGCGCCATGCCTCTCCTCGGGATGACCTTTTTACCCGATGTCCTGGCCGAGTTTTCCCCTGACCACCCAGATACCCGGATCGAACTGGCCACCTTTCGCTCCGAACAGGTCGTCGAGGATGTCATCACCCAGCGAAGCGATCTTGGCTTTGCCATCGTGGCTGACAACGACGACCGCGTGAACAGCGAACATTTTCGCCTCGATAGCTTGTGCGTACTACCAAACAAGCACCCGCTCACCGCGCGCGAGCGAATTTATGCAGAGGATCTGCAAGATCAGACGTTGATCTGCTTCGAGCCCCAGGATCCGCTGCGTCGGGCGCTCGATGGGTTGCTGGAAGAAAAAGTTATACAGCCGTGCCGGAGAATAGAAGTCTCACTGGCGCTTCAAGCCGCGCGCTTGGTTGCCAGGGGAGGAGGTCTCGCCATTCTCGATCCTATCAGCGCCAGGGCCTTTGGTGGGGACTCGCTGACGCTGCGCCCCTTCGAGCCCAATCTGGGCGAAGATTTTGCGTTGCTGACGCCGCGCGACCAGCCGCTGTCGCGGCTTGCCCGGGATTTCGTCGCCGCCTTCCGGCAAGGCTTCGAACAGGTCACCTCGATCCAGTTGCCGGTGGCTGAACGGCCTGCGTAAGCACTCGCTCCTCTCTCTATCGCCTAAAATCTATAACATCTCTGAATGAGATGGCCAGTTCTATGTATTGGTTCTTATGGTATCGGCAATGTTAGCTTTAACGACGGGCTGGCCAGAATCCCTGTGTGCATTGCCGCTGAATATTCGGGTGACTAAGAGCGCCTCGCTCGCTGCTGAGAGATGAGGGTGATCGGCCATTCTCGACTGTGCCCACCTTTTAAGCTGAACATGCTGGGACAATTGAGTCCAATCCAATAGGCAACAAGATGGTCAACCTCCGTCAGATCGAAGCGTTCCGGGCAGTTATGGTGCATAAGACCGTGACCCGTGCTGCTCAGACGCTTCACGTCTCACAGCCTGCCGTGAGCCGGCTCATCGCCGACCTCGAATATCACGTGGGTTTTTCCTTGTTCAAGCGAGACAAGGGCCGACTGGTCCCGACTCCAGAAGCGCAGGCGCTCTATGAGGATGTCGAGCGAGCCTTCGTGGGGCTTGAAAAAATCACTGAAACCGCAAAGGAGATCCGCGAGTTCCGCACCGGCAGACTGTTCATCAGCTGCATGCCAGCGTTGGCATTGAGCGTACTTCCGAACATGGTCCATGACTTTTCTGCACAGCATCCGGGCATAACCATCTCCCTTCAAGCACACAGTTCTCAACGGGTTCTGGAGTGGGTCGGAACTCAGCAGTGCGACCTGGGATTCATAGGTATGCACATCGAGGATCCGGCAGTAACCATTTTGCCTCTGGCAACAGGCTACCTTCGGCTGATGATGCAGCCTTCTCACCCCTTGGCTAAGAAGCGGGTAATACATGTCCAGGACCTGGAGGAACAGCCATTCGTTTCCTTGGGCCAGCTACAGGATGTCAGGCCACTCATCGATCAGGCCTTTCATGCAGCGGGTGTGAAACGGCGCATGCGCATAGAGACACAGCTTTCCAGCGTAGCGTGCGAGCTGGTAAAAGCGGGTGCCGGTGTATCGCTGATCGATCCCGTGACGGCAAGTTTTTACTCCAGGCAAGGGTTGGTATCGAAACCTTTCCTTCCTACGATTGATTTTCATTACAGCGCAGTTCTTCCTGCTTACCGTCCTCCGGCACGCTTGGCAATGGAATTCCTGGAGGATGCCAAAGCCCAGCTCCAGCGGTTGATCGATGCGGAAGACGATGCCACCTATAACATCAGTGAATAGGGTGGCCATAAAATGGCATTAGTTTGCATAGTTTTGGAGTGCTAGCTTCTAGGGCGTGGTGTCGAATGGCATTGCAGCAATCATGAATGGCTCAGTCCCTGTCGATATTGACTGACCTTACAAAAACAAACTCAAGGATCCCAAGCATGAATAGACGGGTACTACTCACTGCATCTATGACTGGCATGATTGGCCTTGCAGCAGCATCAGTACAGGCAGATACCCTATATATAGGTGCATATGGTGGCTCATCGGAATATGCGATGAAGGAATCCATCATTCCTGCCTTTCAAGAAAAGCATGATGTCGAGATCGTATACGTTGCCGGTAATTCCACTGACACACTGGCTCGGCTTCAAGCCCAGGCAGGCCAGCAGGAGCTCAATGTTGTTCTGCTCGATGATGGGCCGATGTATCAAGCCGTGAATCTAGGATTTTGCGCACCCATGAACGGCCTGGAGGCGCTGGACGATGTTTATGACATCGCCCGGTTTGCTAATGACAACGCCGTAGGTGTGGGTGTGGTGGCATCCGGTTTTGCCTACAACGCAGAAATGTTTGAGAGGAACGGGTGGGAGCCGCCGTCTTCATGGCGTGACCTGGCCGACAAAAAATTCCAAGGAAAGATAGTTGTTCCTTCGGTTAGTAATACTTACGGGCTGCATGCCCTGGTTATGGCAGCCAGATTGAACGGCGGTGGTGAGGACGATATCGATCCTGGTTTCGAATACATTCAGGATTCAGTCGTTCCGAACATCCTCAGCTTCGAAACTTCTGCAGGCGGAATGTCGCAGCTTTTCCAGAATGAGGAGATTGCACTTTCGGTTTGGGGGAGTGGGCGTGTTCAGGCACTGGCAGATACCGGATTTCCTGTGAAATTTGCTTATCCTGAAGAAGGAGCCGTTGCCTTGATGGTAGCAGGGTGCATTGTTGATGGCAGTGGTGAGGACGAACTCTCCAGAGCTTTCATGGCACACCTTCTCTCTCCTGAGATCCAGGCCATCCTCGCGGACACTCAGGGCTGGGGGCCAGCAAATCGATACACCGAGCTTGATGACGAACTGGCCGCAAGTTTGCCCTATGGTGACCGTATCGATCAGCTGACCTCAGTGGATTGGGACACTATTAATCCACAGCGCATGGAATGGACTAACCGCTGGAATCGTCGCGTCGAGCGTTGATTCCAGCCAATTCATCAATTCCATGACTGGTGACCCCTGCCTGCCTATAGCCGCTAGGCAGGGGTTTAGGAGAGTCCTACCATGAGCTATCTGAGCCTTACGTCATTAACCAAATGCTATGGGCCCACGACTGCCGCTGAAAATATTTCACTGGAGATCGACAAAGGGGAGTTCGTCTCACTTCTTGGACCCTCTGGCTGCGGCAAGACTACCACCCTTCAGATGATCGCCGGTTTCGTAGAGCCGACCCGGGGTCGTATCCTCATGGACGGTGAAGACATCACTCACCGTAAGCCGAATGAGAGAGGCATTGGGATCGTTTTCCAAACCTATGCACTTTTCCCTCACATGACGGTAGTTGAGAACGTGCGCTTTGGCTTGGAAATGCGGCGTGTCTCAGCAGCCGAAAGCCGGAAGCGGGTGGGGGAGATTCTGGAGCTTGTCCATCTTAGCAAGCTTCAGGACCGTTATCCGAGAGAGCTGTCCGGTGGGCAGCGCCAGCGCGTGGCTCTTGCGCGTGCCCTCGTTATCCAACCACCGCTGTTGTTGCTTGATGAGCCGCTGTCCAACCTCGATGCCAAGCTTCGTGAGGACATGCAGATCGAGCTCCGTAATATTCAACAGCAGGTCGGTACAACCACGCTTATGGTTACCCATGATCAGTCCGAAGCCCTTTCGCTCAGTGACCGTGTCGTTGTAATGAACCAAGGGCGCGTGGTGCAAGTCGATGAGCCATTCAATGCCTATGAACGGCCTAGTGATGCCTTTGTTAGTTCATTTGTCGGCAAGACTAACATACTTACTGGTCTGATCGGTAAGAAGCAAGGCGACCAGACATCCATACGCTTGGGTGATGCGACTCTCGAGCTCATGCTAGATGGTCCGCGTACCAGCAACCACGTACAGATATCCATTCGCCCAGAGAAGCTCGAGTTGACGGATTGTGCGAGCGGCAAGCTCAAGGGTCGGGTGAAGACACGGTTGTTCCTTGGTAATCATTGGCTTTATCAGGTCGACAGCAGTGCCGGTGAGTTATTCATCACCCAGCCCAATCTGGGGAAGCGAGGTGTCGCGGTTGGTGATGATGTAGGTGTCAGTTGGTCTCCCGGTGCGATTCGGCTACTTGAGGAGAAGGTCCATGGCTGAACTGGCTTCGACTCTTCCGGCGACATCAGCACGGTTCTTACCCAAGTCGCTGATTCCATGGTTATTGAGCGCTCCAGGGGCGATATTCTTTTTGATGCTGCTGGGCATGCCGTTGTTGATGACCCTAGTGCTCAGTTTCAATAGTTTTGATTATGCGGAAGGAATCATTGCTACCTTCAGTCTTGCGAATTACATGGAGGTCATTAAGGACGACTACTTCCACGAAATATTCTTTCGAACCTACGCCATTAGCGTAGTCGTAGTGGTGCTTTGCATCGCCATCGGTGTGCCAGAAGCTTATATACTTTCAAGAATGCGTAGCCCATGGAGGTCACTGTTCCTTGTTGTAACCTTGACGCCATTACTTATCTCAGTGGTAGTGAGAACCTTGGGCTGGGTGCTGCTCATCGGTGGTAATGGCTTATTGGGAAAAACACTGGAAGTCCTGGGCATTGCCGATGCTAGTGCGGGTAACCTTATGTATACACACACTGGCATCATTCTGGCGCTGGTCCATGTGTTAGTGCCCTTTATGGTGATCTCGGTATGGGCTGCCTTACAAAAGCTCGATCCTTCCGTGGAACATGCGGCATTGTCGCTCGGTGCCAGTCACACCACGGTCTTTCGTCGAGTTGTAGTGCCGCAGATTATGCCCGGAATACTCTCCGGAAGTTTGATTGTATTCGCTCTGGCTGCAAGCGCCTTTGCCACTCCGGCGATACTTGGCGGGCGACGACTTAAAGTCGCAGCTACCGCAGCTTATGACGAATATCTCAACACAATGAATTGGCCCCTTGGTGCTTCCATTGCAGTGATTCTCCTAATTGCGAATGTGGTCGTGGTGATGAGTTACAACAGCATGATGGAACGGCGCTTCCGCCGGATATTGGGCTAGAAGGAGACACTCATATGCAAAACAATGGAAAGCTGGCCTTGTGTTTTCATACACTGTTCGTGATCTTCCTGATGGCACCGCTTGTCGTCGTCATGCTGGTTGCTTTCACCCCGAATGGATATATCTCGTATCCCACTGACGGCTTCTCGCTCAGGTGGTTCCGAGCCATTCTCGAGAACCGCAGCTTTGTTCAGGCATTCTGGAATAGCCTCTATCTTGGGATCGGCGCTGCCAGTGTTTCTGCCGTACTTGCTGTACCTGCAGCCTTGGCCATAGCTCGATACCAATTTCGGGGGCGGGAGGCGCTAGTAAGCCTGTTCCTTTCGCCGCTGATGATTCCACATGTAGTGCTGGGTGTGGCCTTTCTCAGCTTTTTCTCACGGATTGGTGTCTATGGTAGTTTCTACGCCTTGGTGGCGGCCCACGTGATCATCATCATGCCGTACACCATGCGCCTGGTCATGGCTTCGGTATTCGGAATGGACCGACGGGTCGAACAGGCAGCGCTGTCACTGGGGGCCAGTCAATGGACGGTGTTTAGGCGTGTCACCATGCCGATTATTTTGCCTGGCGTTGCTGGCGGCTGGATTCTTGCTTTCACCACTAGCTTCGATGAACTGTCGATGACGATTTTCGTTGCCTCTCCCAGCACGACGACGCTGCCTGTCCAGATGTACAACCACATTGCTCACACCATTGACCCTCTGATTACCTCTGTCTCGACCGTGCTGATCGTGCTGACGGCCCTTTTGGTTTTAATACTGGATCGCATCTATGGACTCGACAAAGTCCTGATCGGCAAGGGGTGAAGAGATCATATGAAAACCTATGATTTTGCTGTCGTCGGGGGTGGACTAGTAGGCAGCGCTATTGCCTATGGCTTGGCTAAGTCCGGCCACCGGGTCGCTGTACTCGATGAGGGTGATGTTGCCTACCGGGCCTCTCGAGGCAACTTCGGGCTGGTCTGGGTTCAGGGGAAGGGGCTCGAAATCCCAAGTTATTCACAGTGGAGCATGAGCTCTGCATCCCTGTGGCACAGTCTCTCGGAAGAACTCTGGGAGCTCACTGAAGTGGGAACTCAGCATCAGGCACCGGGAGGTGTGCATCTCTGCTATAGCCACAAGGAAATGGAGCTGCGGCAGGCTGATCTGACCTCGCTGGCCAAGGCAACAGGCGGGCAGTTCGACTTCGCCATGCTCGATCACGAACAGCTGCGTGAGATGATTCCGGAAATCGGGGAGAGTGTCACGGGGGCCTCATGGTCGCGGTGGGACGGACATGCCAATCCGCTTTATCTGCTACGCGGGTTACATGCCGGTTTTCTTCGCATTGGCGGTACTTTCCTTCCCGGCAGCAAAGTCCACCGAGTGCATCAGAACGGGGACAGCTTTGTAATCGAGCGTGAAGGGGAGCGAGTCCAGGCGGAACGCGTGGTGCTCGCCGCCGGTCTCGGGAACCGCCTCCTGGCCCCTCAGGTTGGGCTGCATGCTCCACTGATACCCAATCGAGGCGAGATCCTAGTTACTGAACGCATGCGGCCCCTGCTAAATCTTCCGACCACCTATCTTCGCCAGACAGGTGAAGGTTCAATCTTGATGGGGGATTCCCACGAAGATGTCGGTTTTAACGATGGCACTGAGACCCCTGTGCTGTCGCATATCGCCCAGCGGGCCGTCCGTGCCCTGCCAGCTCTGGCCAACACACGGGTAGTACGGACCTGGGGTGCGTTGCGTGTGATGACACCGGATGGCTATCCACTCTATCAGGCCTCGCTTTCTCACCCTGGCGCATTCGTGGCCTGCTGCCATAGCGGTGTGACCTTGGCTGCAGCCCATGCCAAACGTCTTGCCCCCTGGATCGCTGGTGAATCCTTGCCCAGCGAAATAGCCCCTTTCACCGCGGAGAGATTCGATGTTCAAACGGTTATCCCTGCCTGATGTATCTGCACAGAAGACAGTGATCGTGTACTTCGATGGTCGGCAGGTCACTGCCCAGGATGGCGATACTATTGCAGCGGCACTGCTCTCGGCGGGTGTCGAGGCATGCCGTACCACGCCGGTGAGCGGATCTCCGAGGGGACCCTACTGCATGATGGGGGTCTGTTTCGAGTGTCTGGTCGAAGTGGACGACAAACCCAATGTCCAGGGGTGCCAAGTCCTTGTAAAGGACGGCATGCAGATCCGTTCGCAACACGGCGCAAGGAGACTCG
Organism: Halomonas sp. KM-1; assembly: GCF_000246875.1. Classification (NCBI taxonomy): domain Bacteria; kingdom Pseudomonadati; phylum Pseudomonadota; class Gammaproteobacteria; order Oceanospirillales; family Halomonadaceae; genus Halomonas; species Halomonas sp. KM-1. Next base: position 3,365 of record NZ_BAEU01000151.1, on the reverse strand, counting down.
GCTGATGACGACTCATGACCTGGTGATACTCGGCAGCGGCCCTGCCGGTATGGCCGCTGCCGCCACTGCCGTGGCCCATGGCATCACCGCGCTGGTGGTCGATGAGCAGCCGGCGCCTGGCGGACAGATCTATCGTTCGATTGAGTCGACACCGCTCAAGGAGCGGCGGATTCTGGGTGATGACTATTGGCATGGTAAGGAGCTGGTAGATGGGCTGGATGATCCGCGCATCGACTATCGTCCTGGCACTACCCTTTGGCAGCTCACCCGGCGACTCGAGGTCGGGCTCCTCCAGGGGGAGCAAGCTTCGATGGTGCAAGCCCGCCACGTCATTCTTGCCCATGGTGCCTTGGAGCGGCCCTTCCCGATTCCGGGCTGGACGTTGCCCGGGGTCATGACTGCCGGAAGCGGTCAGATCCTGCTCAAGAGTGCTGGCTTGGCGCCCTCGGCACCGGTTGTGCTCGCTGGCTGTGGGCCACTTCTGTTACTGCTGGCCGTGCAATATCTGCGCGCCGGGATTCCCATTGCAGCTTTGCTCGATACCACGCCGGCGGGGCAATACCGGGATGCACTCCCGTTACTGCCCGGTGCGCTACGAAATGCACGGACCCTGCTCAAGGGTTTGGGACTATTGGCCGAACTGAGGCGTGCAGGCGTCAGGCATGTTCGGCATGTGACGGCTCTGGAAGCCGAAGGCGAAGACCGATTGGAGCGGGTCCGCTGGCAATGCGGTAACGATCCTGAGTGGCACTGCCTGACAACTCCGCTGCTGCTGTTGCATCAGGGGGTAGTGCCGAATACGCAGGTCACTCGGGCCCTCGACTGTGCTCATGACTGGGACGAGCGGCAACTGGCCTGGCAGCCGCGCAGAGACGCCTGGCTGGCGACAGATGTTGAGGGGATTGCGGTCGCTGGAGATGCCGGTGGCATCGTGGGTGCCAAGGCCTCGGCGATGCAGGGACGGCTGGCAGGGTTGGGAGCCGCCATTGCACTCGGTCGTGTGAGTGAAGACAAGACTCGGGAGGAAGTGAAACGGCTGCGTCGTGACTTGGCACGAGAAACGGCGATTCGTCCTTTCCTCGATGTCCTCTACCGACCGGCAGCGCATTGGCGGCTGCCTGGGGACGATACGCTGGTGTGTCGTTGCGAGGAGGTTACCGCCGGCGAAGTTCGCCGCATGGCTAAGCAGGGGTGTCGTGGTCCCAACCAGACCAAGTCCTTCACCCGGTGTGGCATGGGGCCCTGCCAGGGTCGCATGTGTGGCCTGACGGTCAGCGAGCTGTTGGCCGATGCCAACGGGCAGAGCGTTGCCGAGACTGGTTACTACCGCCTTCGCCCTCCTTTCAAACCCATTACCTTGGGGCAACTGGCAACAGCCGCTGAGGATGCCTCGGAATGAGTGCCCGGATCGTCATCGTCGGGGCAGGGCTCCATGGCTGTAGTGCCGCTGTCCACCTCAGCGCCCACGGTCATCGAGTCACGGTGATCGACAAGGAGTATGCCGGTCGGCATGCCTCGGGCGTTAACGCCGGTGGTGTGCGACGGTTGGGCAGGCATCCTGCGGAGATTCCCTTAGCCATGGCGGCCTGGGAACGCTGGCAACGTATGGCCGAGGTGGTCGGTGATGACTGCGATTTTCGCCCGGTGGGGCAGATCAAGGTAGCCGAGAATGGCGCCGATCTGGAGACGCTGGCTGAGCGTGAGCGGCAGGTCCGTTCTCTGGGATTCGACCACGAGTATCTCATCACTCGCGATGAGCTACGTCAGCGCGTGCCGGCCCTGTCTCCCCATTGTCCAGGCGGACTTGCCTGTGACGGTGATGGTTATGCCAATCCCTATCGTACGGTAACAGCATGGCGACGCCAGGCTCAACGGCAGGGTGTGGGCTTCTTCGAAGGCGTGGCTGTCACCGGCCTGGAAGCCCATGGCAGTGGGTGGAAGATTCAGGCGGGACGCCAGCGTTTCTCTGCCGACATCCTCATCAACTGCGCGGGTGCTTGGGCCGGTACGCTTTGCGAGTGGCTGGGCGAGCCGGTACCTCTCGCCGCCGAGGCGCCGATGCTGATGATTACTGAGCGACTGAAGCCATTTCTCGGCCCGGTCATTGGGGCAACGTCCAGGCCACTCTCCTTCAAGCAGTTTGAAAACGGCACCGTGCTGATCGGTGGAGGTGTTCGGGGGGAAGTCGATTCGCGACGCCAGGTTGCCGAGACCTGTCTGGGAGGGTTGGCGGACAATGCCGACACCGTCTTGAGCCTTTTCCCCTTCATGCATGATGCGCGAATTGTTCGCACCTGGGCAGGGATAGAAGCTGTGATGCCGGACCAGATCCCAGTATTGGGTCCGAGCAGTACATCAGAGAGCGTAATTCATTCCTTCGGCTTCTCGGCTCACGGCTTTCAACTTAGCCCCATCACTGGGGAAATCGTCGCTGACCTGGCTATGGGACGCGAAACGTCCTACCCGATCCAGCCATTTTCCATCACGCGTTTTAAGGGTTCGCGCTACTCAGGCTAATACTCTGATTTGATACATGACACATGTTGCTCACCTTTCGGCATTGCCGAAAAGAGCGATACCACGCCTGAAAACAGGCAATCCAAGGAGTTAATCATGATCGAACGCACTATTCGTACTCCCATCATGCACCGTGCCGTTGCAGCTAATGGCTTTGTATTCTTCGGTGGCATCATCGCTGATGATCTCAGCTTGGACATGGCAGGTCAGACGCAGCAGGTTTTGGATAAGTTGGAGAGCTATCTCGCCGAAGCCGGAACCAATAAGGAATGTATTGTGTCTGCTACGGCTTACGTCTCCGATTTGAACCTGAAGAAAGGCATGAATGATGTCTGGACTCAGTGGTTTGATCCGGAACATCTGCCAGCCAGGGCGACTTTAGGGGTTGCGGACCTAGGAGAAAACGTGTTGCTGGAGTTGGTCGTTACCGCCGCCAAATAGCACTCAGCTGCCAAGGACTGGTGCTTGTGATTTGACCCATCATTACACACAGGGATGTGGTGGGTGTGGGGTCTTGCCGATAGGCAATGAAAGCGCCCCATTCCTGCCTCTTTGGTCGACGACACTGAATTGACCCTTGGTTTCATATACTTTGCACTTGCTGCGTAGGGTGTGAAACCAGGGGCTATTACTACAGGCCATACGAAAGCAGCCCCGGAGGAGTAAGGGTAATGATGAGGGGGGCACAAGTCGCGCTTTGTTGAGACCGAGCGACGCTGTGTGGCTTTGACTCGCCGTGGTTGTCCCTTACCCAGTAGGGCATCGTTGGTCAGCTGACCATCCAGAGGAATGGCAGTGAGAAATTACTCCCGATGAGGTAGTTGCCGCTCGGATTTCCAGGGTAGGTA
>NZ_BAEU01000152.1:0-4578 GCF_000246875.1 Halomonas sp. KM-1 | reverse complement strand
CTGTGATTCGCTCGCGCAGGCATTTGTGCAGTGTTTCCCTAGATGAACAGGGCCACCCAAACCACGGTGACCACCGCAAGCAGGCCGGCCAGCACGCGATAGTTCTTCCACAGCGGCTTGTCGGCCAGCTCGCGCGACTCTTCACGCCAGGCCTCGCGGGACCAGACGTATTCCTTGAGTGCTTCCCGCTCAGGCGGCTCACTGAACAGAGTGATGCCGACGAACAGGGTAAGGCTCAGCAGCAGCATGACCCCGGCACCGTAAAGGAACTGCAGCTGATACAGCTCGAAGATCTCGCCGGCAAGGAAGCCGGCGAGGCCGATCGGCGCGGCAATCACCAGGGTCCAGAAAGCGGCTGTCGCCGTGGCCCGGTACCAGAATAGCCCGCCGAGGAAGATCACCACCACCGGCATGGTCACGTAGCCCAGGAACGACTGGAAGTACTCGACGATGCCGTCGAAGGTCAGGATGACCGGGGCCCACAGGCCGGCCGCCACCATGAACACACCCACCATGGACCGGCTGATCAGCAGGATCTGCTTTTCGCTGCGCTGCTTGCCGTGGGTCTTGACGAAGTCGTTCACCACCAGCGAAGAGGCGCCGTTGAGCACCGAATCGAGGGTCGACATCAGCGCCGCCACCAGCGCTGCCAGCACCAGGCCGCGGATGCCGATGGGCAGGAAGTCGAAGGCCAGCATCGGCCAGATCAGATCCGAGTCGGACAGGTCAGGGTAGAGCGCCCGGCCCATGGTGCCGGGCAGAATCAGCAGGAACAGCAGCGGCAGCTGGAGAAAGCCGGCCATCAGCACGCCCCAGCGGCCATGGTCGATGCTCTTGGCCGAGAGCACCTTCTGCATGACGATGTGGTTCGTCGTCCAGTAGTAGAAACCCAGCCACAGCACCCCGGTGAGTACCCCGGGCCAGGGCAGGAAGTCGTCGTCCGCCGGCTTGAACACCGTGAAGCCATCTTCCGGCGCCGCCTCCCGGACGGCGCCCCAGGAGCCCAGCTCGCGAAACAGCATGAAGAAGATCACCGCGCCCGCCACGTACAGCAACACGGCCTGAATGGTATCGGTGATCATCACCGCGCGCAGGCCGCCCAGGATGACGTAGATACCGCCGAGCAGCGCCATGGCGGTGATCAGCAGGCCCAGCGGAACCTCGGGAAACAGCAGCTTCAGCACGATGCCGCCGGCGAACAGCGCGCCGGCACTGTCGATGAACAGCGCAGTGAACACCGAGAAGATGGAGAAGGCATAGCGCGAGCGCTTGTCGTAGCGGCAAGCCAGAAACTCCGGCATGGTGCTGACGCGGGAGCGAAGGTAGAACGGCAGGATGAAGAGTGCGAAGAACACCAGCACCAGCGTGGCCATCCACTCGTAGTTCCACACGGCGATGCCGTCTTCGTAGCCGGCCCCGGCCAGGCCGATGTAGGAAGTGCCGGAGAGGTTGGCGGAGACCAGGCTGAAGCCCACCAGCGGCCAGATCATGCCGCGACCGGCGAGAAAATAGCTCTCGGAATCCTTGCTCTTACGGCCTACCCAAAAGCCGATGGCAAGGATCATGCTCACGTACAGGCCCACGATCACCAGATCGATCGTCGCCAGCTCGAACTCGGGCACGGTCTCCCTCCTCTGCCCATGGTTCAGGATCGAAACGGCTCCGATGACCCTCCCGGTCGAGCCGTTTCGACGTTTGACTGCTCAACAAACCCTAGTCCAGTACAAATCTAGTTCAGAGGCGGCTGGGCGACAACGCAGCCGCCGATGCCCGTTACCTCACCAGCAGGGCATCGAGCCTGACCGGTACCTCATCGCCGATCTGCTCGTAACCGAGCAGCAGCATCACCGAGCGCAGAGTGGGATCCGCCATCAGCGCCTGGCCATCCAGCGCCACCCGCTCGGCGTTGGTCACCTGCACCTCGGCACTGCTTCTCTTGGTGAAGCGCACCGGCAGCGACTCCTGGCGTACGTTGTTTCCTGAACGTACCGTCATCGTCAGGGTTTCCACCAGCGACTCACCCACCTCGAGCCGCTCCAGCCGCTCGGGCGGAAACTGAGTGGTCAGGGTGGCCATGGGCCGCTCGGTCAAGCCGGAGAGCCACGGCGGCAGCGGCCCCAGCCGTTCCACCACGTCGCTCTGGTTGAGCCGCAGTGGCAGCTCCAGGGTGCCGTTGGTACTGGCACTGCCGCTCAGCCGGCGCACCTCGTGCTGGCGGGGGATGGGGCCGTCGGGGGCGATCTGCATCACGGTGGCCGACACCCGCGAACGCTCCGGGTCCAGCTCCCAGGCGGAAAGCGGCAGGGCAAACAACAGGGCGGTGGCGCCCAGCGGCAACAGCGAGAAAGAAGCGAAAAGGCGTTTCATGAGCGGTGCGTCTCCAGGAGCGAAAGGCTCACCCAGAAGACACGCCAAACGCCGGGAAGTGCCCGGCGCAGCGGCGCGAATTTGCCGCCGCCCAGGCTCTGGCCACGCCCACCAGCTTTCGCTATCATACGGCGGCGCAATGCAGGGCCTATAGCTCAGTTGGTTAGAGCAGGGGACTCATAATCCCTTGGTCGCTGGTTCGAGTCCAGCTGGGCCCACCATAAAATCAGCTAGTTAGCAATTCTTGCTGGTGAGCCCCATGGTCCAAGGGTACTGTTTCGGTACAGTGCCGATCCTTCAGCCCCCTGGAGATTTTCATGGCCACCATTGTTAAGACCCCTTCTGGTAGCTGGAAGCCGTCATCCGCAAGACCGATTGGCCTACCACCACCAAGACCTTCCGCACCAAGCGCGATACCCAGGATTGGGCGCGTCGCACGGAAGATGAAATGGTGCGTGGTGTCTACATCCAGCGCAGCGCCTCGGAGCGCATGACGCTCGAGGCCGCCCTCAAGCGCTACCTTGCTGATGTCACCCCTACTAAGAAGCCCAGCACTCAGAAAAGTGAACGCCAAAAGGCCAACACGCTGATCGAGCATCTAGGCAAATACTCCCTCGCAGCCCTCACGCCGGAGCTGATCGCCAACTACCGCGACACGCGGCTCAATACCCTGGGGCGACGGGGGCAGCCTATCAGCCCCAATACCGTGCGCCTGGAGCTGGCCCTGCTTGGCCATCTCTACACAGTGGCTATCCAGAAGTGGGGGCTGGGCCTGGCTTATAACCCGGTTCAAAATATCCGCAAACCCAGCCCAGGAGAGGGGCGCAATCGTCGCCTAAGTGTCGATGAGGAAAAGCGCCTGTTCGCCGTGCTTCGACAGCACAGCAACCCTATGATGGCGTGGATCGCCAGAATCGCCCTGGAGACGTGCATGCGCTCGTCGGAGATCCTGACCCTCACTCGCTCACAGGTCGACGTGAAACGCCGCGTGGTGCGCCTCACAGACACCAAGAACAACGAAGCCCGCTTGGTACCGCTGACCCAGGCGGCTACCGAGGTGTTCAAGCAGGCGTTGAACAACCCGGTGCGGCCGCTCGACTGTGGCTTGGTGTTCTTCGGTGAGCCTGGCAGGGACGGCAAGCGCGGCCCCTATGCCTACACCAAGCTCTGGAACCAGGCGAAGAAGAAGGCAGGGCTCGATGACTTCCGCTTTCATGATCTGCGCCACGAGGCCGTCAGCCGTCTGGTGGAGGCGGGGCTGTCTGACCAGGAGGTCGCCGCGGTCAGTGGCCACAAATCAATGCAAATGCTGCGGCGATATGCGCACCTGCGGGCAGAAGATTTGGTAGTGAAGCTGGACTGTATGCAAGGCAGGTAACAGCTGTAACTATAGAGGAGCAATACCATGTAGGCTGGAAATACCTATAGCAGAATCGACGGCACGTTCTGATATATTGACCAAAATCCGGAGGGCCGTCGAAAATGCGGTTGTATGTATATCCGCCTTAGGCTGGCACGTATGCGTAATATCTAGGGATTAGTAGGTGGCGGTTAGTAGAAAGGTATTTGCATTAATTTAAGCCGTCAGCATAATTAGACAATAAAATATTCTAAAGTATAATTGGTGTGGGGTGCTATGAATATAGCTCGTCGGGAAATTGTTGAGTACTGGTCTAAACACCAATGTGAAAGTGGTCTATCCGTAGACTGGTCGGAAGCTGAGAAACTGTGCTGGCGTTGTGCGAGTAAACGATCGCTTCAACGTTGTCACATTATTCCACGAGCTCTTGGAGGGGACGAAAGTCCTAGTAATCTCGTGCTGCTATGTGCACAATGTCATGCTGAAGCCCCAAATGTAGCAGACCCCGACTTTATGTGGGTCTGGCTGCGTGCTCATGCTGTTCCATTCTATGGTGCTTACTGGCAAGAGCGTGGCTTTAAAGAATATGAGTTGGTGTTTGGTGAAAAGCCTTTTTCTGGGCTCTCCAATACCGACGAGCTCATGTCAAAAGTGTTAAAGGTGCTTAAAGAGTTACTTGAAAATACTAGTACGCACTGGGGGCAAGGGAAGATTAATCCTGCAACATGGGCCTGGGTTTTGCGCCAAGTAGATCAGCAGGCTCGTCATGATAAATAATAAATGTACCTCATGCCCCCCCCCCCCCGCATGGAGGTTATTTCTTTGCCTCGATAAAAAGTTTAGGTAGATTT
>NZ_BAEU01000153.1:0-23732 GCF_000246875.1 Halomonas sp. KM-1 | reverse complement strand
GGGGCCGGCGAGGAGATCTCCACGCGGCCGTTCCAGCTGGTCACGGGCCGGGTGTGGCGCGGCTCGGCGTTCGGCGGCGTGAAAGGGCGCAGCGAGCTGCCCGGCTACGTGCAGCGCTACATGGATGGCGAGATCAAGATCGATGAGTTCATCACCCACGACATGCCGTTCGAGCAGATCAACGAGGCATTCGAGCTGCTGCACGCGGGCAAGAGCATTCGTACGGTGCTTCACTTTTGATAGGCGCCCGGTGCCGCGCCGAATAGGTCACAGGCACCCGGCGCCTCGCGATATAGGCGTGACGGCGGCTGCGCACAGGGAGCTGCCTACAAATTGCCGTTCCGGTCGCTATCCTTGGGTAGCGACCGCAAGGAGACCGAACGATGACCATGACCGAGAACCTCGAACCTATCTCGAGCAACAAGAGCTTCGGTGGCTGGCACAAGCGCTACCGGCATCGCTCGCGGGCGCTGGACTGCGAGATGGAGTTCGCCATCTACCTGCCGCCGCAGGCCGAGACCGAGCGTGTGCCGCTGCTGTGGTGGCTATCGGGGCTGACCTGTACGGACGAGAACTTCATGCAGAAGGCCGGGGCGCACCGAGTGGCCGCCGAGCTCGGTATCGCCATCATCTGCCCCGACACCAGCCCGCGTGGTACCGATCTGCCCGGCGAGCACGACAGCTACGACTTCGGTTCGGGGGCGGGCTTCTACGTCAACGCTACCCAGGAGCCGTGGAAGAAGCACTATCGGATGTACGACTACGTGGCTGAGGAGCTGCCCTCGGTGGTGCGCCAGCACTTCCCGCTCAACGGCCGGGAGTCGATCAGCGGGCACTCCATGGGTGGGCACGGTGCGCTGATCCTGGCGCTGCGCCGACCCGGCCACTATCGCTCGGTGTCGGCCTTCTCGCCCATCGTCAATCCCACCCAGTGCCCCTGGGGACGCAAGGCGTTCCGCGGCTACCTGGGCGACGATCCCGGCGCCTGGACCCAGTATGACGCCTGCGAGCTGGTGGCCAAGGGCGCGTCGACACAGCACTTGTTCATCGATCAGGGCGAGGCGGACCAGTTTCTCGAGGAGCAGCTCAAGCCCGAGCGGCTCGAGGCCGTATGCGAAGAGCACGATCACCCCCTGACGTTGCGCCGTCAGCCGGGGTATGATCACAGCTACTTCTTCATTGCCAGCTTCATCGAGGAGCACCTGCGTTACCATGCGGAGCATCTCTCCAAGCGCTGACTCTCCCCCTGCACAGGGCACTGCATGATCGGTGTCCTGCTACGCCGCGTGCTGCGTTGGGCGGCCCTTGTCGGGGCCGCCTTCGTCATCTTGTCGATCCTTGCGGTCATGCTGCTGCGCCATGTACCCGTATACGGCTCCATGGTGATGCTGGAGCGCAAGGTGCAGTCCTGGATGGCGGGGGAGTCGCTGACCATTCAGCATCAGTGGCGGCCATGGGGTGAGCTCTCCGATCATGCCAAGCTGGCGGTGATCGCCGCCGAGGACCAGCGCTTCCCGATCCATCGCGGTTTCGATGTCGACGAGATGCGCCGCGCCTGGGAGGCGAGCCGCAACGGCGGGCGTTTGCGCGGTGCCAGTACCATCAGCCAGCAGACGGCCAAGAACCTGTTCCTGTGGACGGGGCGCAGTTGGTTGCGCAAGGGGTTCGAAGCCTGGTTCACCGTGCTGATCGAGGCGCTGTGGCCCAAACAGCGCATTCTCGAGGTCTATCTCAACATTGCCGAGTGGGATAACGGCGTATTCGGCCTGGAAGCAGCCGGACAGCGCTATTTCGGCGTCTCTGCGGATCGCATCAATGAAGTGCAGGCCAGCCGTTTGGCAGCGATCCTGCCCAATCCGAGGGCCTGGGATGCTGCCCGGCCTGGCCCTCACGTGGAGCGTCGCAGCCAGTGGATTCGCCAGCAGATGCGCAACCTTGGCGGGCCGCGCTATCTCGAGCAACTGGCCGCCAACTGACGCAGCCACTTCTTTCTATTGCCTCTCTATCGCCGCCTCTGGCCGCGAGCTGCCAGCACGACTCCGACGATGGTTACGGCCATGCCTGCCAGTGCCGCCAGTGGCAGGCGCTCGTCGAACAGCCACCAGGCCTGTAGTGCCGTGACGGGGGGCACCAGGTAGAACAGGCTGGCCACGCGGGAGGCTTCTCCGCGCCGGATGAGCGCCATCAGCAGCAGAATGGCGGCAATCGACAGCACCAGCACCAGCCAGCCCAGGGTCAGTACGAAGGTGAGCGTCCATTCGACGTGCCGCTCCTCCAGCAGCAGGGCGCCGAGGCCGAGCAGGGCGCCGGAGGAGAGGTACTGCACCACCGTGCCCGAGAGCAGCGGCATGCCGGTGCAGAAGCGCTTTTGATAAAGGGTGCCCAGGGTAATGCCGGCCAGGGCGACGAGCACACAGGCCAGAGCGCCGAGGCCGAAGCCCTGGAACAACTCGGCTCCCGGGTCGAGCTTGCTGCCCAGCACCAGCGTGATGCCGATCAGGCCCAGCGCCAGCCCCAGCCACTGGGTGGCAGCGATGCGCTCGCCCAGCATCGGCCCGGCGAGGGTAGCGGTCAACAGCGGCTGCAGGCCGACCAATAGGGCCGTGAGCCCCGCCGGCATGCCCAGGTAGATGCCGTAAAAGACGCCGCCCAGATAGGCCCCGTGCACCAGCAGCCCCGAGACGGCGATATGACCCTTGAGCCGCCAGCCTTGGGGCCAGGCGCTGCCCATCAGCTTGACCAAGGGAATCAGCAGGGTCAGGGTCAGCACGAAGCGAATGAACAGGAAAGTGAAGGGTTCGGCATGGGGCAGGCCGAACTTGGCGCCGATGAAGCCGGTACTCCACAGGGCGACGAAGAGAATTGGCATGCTGGCCAGCAACGCGGCATCGAAGCGTGAAGTGGCGGTGCTTGGCATCGCAGGAGCGTCCTTGAAGTGCTGTCGTGAAGCTGTCGACGATACTTGGTTGCCGCTGGTGACGAAAGCTAGCAGGTTAACTTTTTCCACACGGTTTCAGGCCGCGCAGTGAAAAGACCAAAAAATTACATTCCGTAACATTAAAAACTGAACTCCGAGCGCTTGCGCTCGTCAGACTCCCTACATTCACCGCAACACCCCTTGGAGGTATTCATGCAACGGATGACTGCACTGTTCTCGGCCGCCCTGCTCACTGCCGGGCTGATGACCGCACAGGCGCACGCTCAGCAAGATCCCGCCCAGGACCCGGCAGCCCAGCCGCAAGCGCAGGCACCCGCTCAGGACTTCTCCGATGATCAGCTTCAGCAGTTTGCCGATGCCTCCCAGGAAATCGCCGTGATTTCACAGGAGTACACCGAGCGTCTGCATGCGGCTGAAGACGAGCAGGCCCAGCAGGAAGTGCGCATGGAAGCCAATGACCGTATGGTCGAGGTGGTCGAGGAGAACGGTCTCGACGTGGATACCTTCAATGCCATCGGCCATGCCATCCAGCAGGATCCGGAGCTGATGCAGCGCGTGCAGCAGATGGCCGAGCAGTCGTAAACGACGTCGCCAGCCAAGCTGACTGGAAAGGCCGCTTCGAGCGGCCTTTCTTGTGTTTGGCATTCGCCCCCCTTTACTCTGTCGAGGCACGTCGTTACCGCCATAGGGAGCCCGATGCGACATGGATGCGGAAGTACTCGAGATACGCCAGCACATGGGACGCTTCCCGCCTTTCGAAGCCCTGGACGATGAGCTGCTCGACGAGGTGGCCGGGCAGGTCGAGGTGGGCTACTTCCAGGCGGGGTCCGACATTCTGCAGTTCGATCAGGAGCTGCATGAACTCTGCTACATTCGCAGCGGAGCCGTGGAAGTGCGGCGCCGTACGGGCGATCTCTACAATCGCCTGGGTGAAGGGGACATTTTCGGCCACTTCAGTCTGCTGAGGAATCACCGGGTGCGTTTCCCTGCCCGCGCCTTGGAAGACACCCTGATCTACTTCATTCCCGAGGCTCTCTTCGTGCGCCTGTGCGAGGCCGACGAGCACTTCTCCGACTTCGTCGAGCTGGAGCGCCCGCGGCTGGAAGCAGCGGTGGAGCAGCACAAGAAGGCCAACGACATGATGATCACCCGGGTGCGCAAGCTGCTCACCCGCTACCCGGTGATGGTCGAGGCCAGTGCCACGGTGCAGGAAGCGGCGCGCCAGATCACCGAGGCTCAGGCATCGTCGGCGCTGATCCTCGATGAACCCGGCGACGATCACGATCCTCGTCACACCTTCACCGACAGCCAGGACCGCCCCTGGCGGCTGCGGGGCATCCTCACCGACAGCGACTTTCGTACGCGCATCGTGGCCGAGGGTCTGCCGCCCGACACCCCGGTGGGGGAGCTGACGGGGGGCAGAGTGATCACGATTCAGTCCGACGAGTCCGTGCATGAAGCAATGCTGTGCATGCTGCGCAACAATATCCATCACCTGCCGGTGCTCTATCGTCGGCGGCCGATGGGCATCGTCCATCTCTCCGACATCATCCGCTACGAGACCCACAGCAGCCTCTACTTGGTGAGTAACATCTTTCATCAGTCCAGCGTCGAAGGGCTGGCGCGGCTGGCCCCGGACGTGCGCGTCGCCTTCGTACGCATGGTGGAAGAGGGGGCAAACTCGCAGATGGTGGGAACGGCGCTCTCCACCATCGGGCGCAGCTTCGTGCGGCGGCTGCTGGAGCTGGGAGAAGCGTCGCTGGGTCCACCGCCCGTGGCGTACTGCTTCATGGTCAACGGTTCCATGGCACGCAACGAGCAGACCGTCGTTACCGATCAGGACAATGCCTTGATCCTGGCCGACGACTTCGATCCGGCCCGGCATGACGACTATTTCGCCAACCTGGCGAAGTTCGTCAGCGATGGGCTAGCGGCTTGCGGCTACACCTACTGCAAGGGCGAGGTCATGGCCACCAACCCCAGGTGGCGACAGCCACTCAAGGTGTGGAAGCGCTACTTCAGCGAGTGGATCGACTCGCCCACCCCGGAGCGCCTGCTGCACTGTTCGATCTTCTTCGACCTGGACAGCGCCTACGGCGAGGAAGCCTACATCGAGCAGCTGCAGGACCTCATCGCCGACAAGGCACCGCGCAGCCCCTGGTTTCTGGCCGCAGTGGCACGCAATGCGCGGAACCGTACGCCGCCGCTGGGCTTCTTTCGTACCTTCGTGATGGAGAAGGATGGCAAGCACAACAACTCCATCAACCTCAAGCGTCGGGGCACGGCGCCGCTGGTCGATCTGATACGCGTGCACGCTCTGGCCTGTGGCTCACGGGCTCAGAACAGCTTCGAGCGGCTGGATGCCATCGCCGCCACGCAGCTGTTGGCGCCGGGCGTCGATGCCAAGCTGCGTCATGCCATGGAGTTGCTCTCCATGGTGCGGATTCGCCATCAGGTCATCGATCTTCAGCAGGAGCACGAGCCGGACAACAACATCGAGCCGGAAAACGTCGCCGACAGCGAGCGCCACCATCTCAAGGATGCGTTTCAGGTACTCAGCCGTGCCCAGAAGTTCCTCAAGTATCGTTACCCGATACCGGGACCCACCGGCCGGGATCGTTGAAGCATGCTGTCCCATCGCCTGGCATCGCGCTCACAGGTGCAGGAGTGGCCCGCCTACCTGCAACAGCGCGCCGACGCAGCCCACGATCCGCTGCTGAAAGCCTTCTTCGCCGCCGGTTGTCCCGCGCCTGAGACGCCGATCGGCGAGGTACCGCTGGTCGCTCTGGACCTGGAAACCACCGGGCTCGACGTTCAGCGTCACGCCATCGTGAGCATCGGTCTGGTGCCCTTCAGCCTGTCGCGCATACCGCTGGCACTGCGGCGTTACTGGGTCGTGCGCCCCAGCCGTGCGCTCTCCGATGCTTCCATCACCCTGCACCGCATCACGCATTCCGAAGTGGCCGAAGCCCCCGATTTCGGCGACATCCTTCCCGAACTCCTCGAGGCCTTGGCCGGGCGTATCGTCGTCGTGCACTTCCGCCATATCGAGCGGCCTTTTCTCGCCGACGCGATCAAGGCGCGGTTGGGGGAAGGGGCGCGGTTTCCGATGATCGATACCATGTCACTGGAAGCGCGGCTGCACCGGCTCTCGCTGTGGGCTCGGCTGCAGCGATGGATGCGGCGGCCGCCGGTTTCGATACGTTTGGGAGACAGTCGGAGGCGCTATGGGTTACCGGATTACCAGGGCCACCATGCCCTGGTCGATGCCTTGGCCACGGCCGAGCTGTTCCAGGCGCAGGTAGCCAAGCATTACGATGCCGCGACGCCGGTAGGCAAGCTCTGGACCTGAGACTAAGCCTGCAGCGCTTGGCGGGATTCGCCTACAGCCACAGCTCGGCGAAGGTGTTGCCATCCACGGGACGGCCGAAATGGAAGCCCTGCACGCCGGTGCAGCCAAGGGCTCGCAGTGCCTCGGCCTGTTCGGCTTCCTCGACCCCTTCGGCCACGGTCTGCATGCCCAGGGTCTGGGCCATGGCGATGATGGTGGAAACGATGGCGTGATCGTGGCTGCTCTTGAGCATGTCCTGGACGAAGGACATGTCGATCTTGAGGGTGTCGGCGGCAAAGCGCTTGAGGTAAGTGAGAGAGGAGTAACCGGTACCGAAGTCGTCGATGGCCAGACTGAAACCGGCCTTGCACAGGGCTCGAGTAATGCGCACGGTCTGCTTGGGGTTGCGCATCAGGCCGCTTTCGGTCAGCTCCAGCCCCAGCTTGCCGGGGGAGACCCGGGTGGCGATGCGCTGGATATGCTCGGCAAGACGTGGGTCATCCATCTGCTGGGCAGATACGTTGACGCTGAGCCGGCCCGGAAACGGTTTGCCTTGTCGCTCCCAGGCTGCGATCTGCTGACAGGCGGCTTCTAGCACCCATTCGCCCAGTGGCCGGATGAGGCCCTGCTCCTCCGCCAAGGGGATGAAGATGCCGGGGCTGACCTGGCCGAGGATCTCATCGTGCCAGCGGCACAGGGCTTCGGCGCCGATCAGCTTGCCGCTCTTGAGGCTGAACTGAGGCTGAAAGGCCAGCGACAGCTTGCCTTTGGCCAGGGCGTCGCTGAAACGCAGCTGCAATATTTCGTGCTGCTGTAATTCATCGGCCATGGTGGCGGTGAAGAATCGCGTGCGGCTGCTGTCGCGCTTGGCATGGTTGAGCGCAATGCTGGCGTGCTGAAACAGCGACTGAGCGTTATCGGCATCGCGTGGGAACAGCGCGGCTCCGACGCTCGCGGAAATCGAGAAACTTCGCTCCGACAGCAGAATCGGCGCCAGCAGGCTGTTGCGATAGCGCTCGATGGCATGCGCCATGGCCGCTGGCCGGGTGTCGGTGAGCAGCACCATGAATTCATCTCCGCCCAGCCGGGCAAGGAACTCACCCGCCTCTGCCTGGGCGCTGAAACGACTGGCTATCTCGGCGAGCACCTGGTCGCCCAGCTCGTGGCCTTGAGTATCGTTGATTTGACGAAAGCGCTGCAGGTCGAGATAGATCAGTCCCAGGCAGCTGTCGCGCAGTCGAGCCTGCTCGCAGGCCTCTTCCAACCGCTCCATGAGGCAGCGGCGGTTGGGTAGCCCCGTGACGCTGTCCCAGTAGATGAGCTGCTGAATGCGGTAGTCGCTGCTGCGCCGCTTTTCCTCTTCGGATCGGCGTGCCATCTCGGCGCCTGCCTGAGCAGCGGCAATGCGCAGCACCTCTGAACCATAGGCGGCAAGATCGAGCGGCCGGCTCGAAAGTACGGCCAACAGGCCGACGAGGTGGCCTTGGGGGGAGCGTAGCGGAACGCCTACGTAACTCTCGACCCCCAACTCCTGCAGCATGACATCGTCCGGAAAGCGTTGACAGACACCCTCGGTGAATTCGCACACCTCGTCGTTCAGCACGTGCTCACAGGGCGTGCCAGCCAGCGTGTAGACAGCGGCGGGTTGGAGTGAGCCATGCGACCAGAAGGCGACGGTGCGGATGGTGGCGTTATCGGAAAGCAGCTTGCCGATAAGCACGTGCTCTCCATCGAAAATGGCGGAGATCCGTTCGACGAGATGGTCGAACGCCAGGGGAGTGCCGGCCTTGCCCAAGCCATCGGCGAGCAGACGAAAGGCGTCTTCGGGTGCCATCATGGGCGTAGAACGGCTCCTTCGGCATAGTTGTAATGATCTATTCGAAATATGCCCGAAGCGGTGGCGGGTTACTAGTGGCCGTATGGAGCATGAACCACTTGACTAATGGGATTTTTCTCAGTCCCCATAGTCTTGTCGTGATATCGCTTCTGCCGGTGAGAGTTGCTTCACTGGACTTGACGAGACACAAGACTCGGGACCGGGCGGCCTTCCATGGCCGCGCTGGCAGGGTGGCTCGAGGATCAGCCGCGAGGCTCGCTCATCAACCCCTTGATGATGGCATAACAGCCCACCAGTAGCACCAGAGTGAAGGGCAACCCGGTGGAAACCGCC
Organism: Halomonas sp. KM-1; assembly: GCF_000246875.1. NCBI lineage: Bacteria > Pseudomonadati > Pseudomonadota > Gammaproteobacteria > Oceanospirillales > Halomonadaceae > Halomonas > Halomonas sp. KM-1. The sequence goes on along the minus strand of NZ_BAEU01000153.1, from coordinate 15,293 downwards.
ATCGCCTGCAGTGCGACCAGGCCGCCGCCGAGCAGCAGGGCGATGGCGATGACGCCTTCGATGATGGCCCAGAACACTCGCTGTGGCTTGGGTGCATCGACCTTGCCGCCGGCGGTAATGGTATCGATCACCAGCGAACCGGAATCCGACGAGGTGATGAAGAACACCACCACCAGCACGATCCCCACGAACGAGGTGATGGCCGTCAGCGGCAGTTCGCCCAGCATGACGAACAGCTGCAGCTCGAGGGCGGCGTCCTGTACGCCTTCGAAGCCGGCACCGACCAGTTGGTTGATGGCGGTGCCGCCGAAGGCGGTCATCCACAGCACCGAGACCAGCGAGGGAACCAGCAGCACGGCGGTCAGGAATTCACGTACGCTGCGGCCACGGCTGACACGGGCAATGAACATGCCGACGAAGGGCGACCAGGAGATCCACCAGGCCCAGTAGAAGGCGGTCCAGCCCTGGGTGAAGTTGGCATCCTCGCGGCCGAAGGGGTTGGAGAGTGCCGGCAGGTTGACCATGTAGGCGCCGAGATTCTGGAAGAAGCCGGTGAGGATCAACACGGTCGGCCCCACCAGAATCACGAACAGCAGCAGCAGTACGGCCAGGCCCATGTTGATCTCGGAAAGCCTGCGCACGCCCTTGTCGACGCCGGCCAGGATCGACACGATAGCAATGGCGGTGATGCCCAGAATCAGCAGCACCATGGTGGCGTCGGTCTCGGGCACGCCGAACAGATAGCTCAGCCCTGCCGAGGCTTGGGAAGCGCCGAGACCCAGTGAGGTGGCTAGACCGAACAGGGTAGCGAAGACCGCCAGGATATCGACGATGTGGCCCGGCCAGCCCCATACCCGCTCGCCCAGAATCGGGTAGAAGATCGAACGCATGGTGAGCGGCAGGCCCTTGTTGAAAGAGAAGATGGCCAGTGCCAGTGCCACCACGGCGTAGATCGCCCAGGGGTGGAGCCCCCAGTGATAGATCGTGGCGGCCATGCCCAGACGGGCCGCGGCTGCAGGGTCGTCGGCGGCAGCGCCGAGCGGGGCCCAGTCGGTACGTACGCCATTCTCGACGTCAGTGCCGCCCATGGCCGCCCCGAAGTGCGACATGGGTTCGGATACGCCGTAGAACATCAGGCCGATGCCCATGCCGGCGGCGAAAAGCATGGCGAACCAGCCGCTATAGCTGAAGTCCGGCTTGGCATGCATGCCGCCGATTCGCACCTTGCCCAGCGGCGACACGATCAGCACCAGGCACAGCAGTACGAAGATGTTGCCGGCCAGCAGAAAGAACCAGGACAGGTTGCCGGTAAGCCAGTCGCGCATGGCGTTGAACAGCGGCTCGACCTCGGCCTGCAGGGCAAGGGTGATTACCACGAAGAACACCGTGACGAGTGCCGAGATGGTAAATACCTTGCCGTGCAGGTCGATGCTGAAGCCGAGCTTGTCGGTGGCCAGGTTGTCCTGGCCGATGACGTAGTCGGTGTCGATCAGGTTGGCCGGTCCTTCCGGAGCCGGCACGCCTTCGGAGGTCTCGGCCTCCTTGTGGCGTTCGTCGCGAGAAGTGTTGTCCACGTTATGCTCTCCCATTGAAACGTCCTGGTACGAGGATGGTGGTGTTGTGATATTTGTTGCGGTGATGCCGGATTGACCGGCGGCTAACAAGAGGGCGCAAGTCCCCTAGATGGTAAGGTCAATGGAAATCATGACCTTGCTTTGCATGCCATGTTGTTGGCGCAGCCAAAGTGAGGTGTTCCGAGGTGTGCAAGAAGACACCGTGGCCCCCACGTCAAGTCTGGCATCGTTGACGAGCGCTGCCAGCTTGATAGCGCTAAGAACCGCACCCATAGCGACATTATTGTGGACAGAAATTATACACAAAAAGGTCTTGCCTGCCGAGGCATCCGTATTCCCCTCGCTTTAATTAGGATTGGGCGGAAAAATAGAGCGTAATCATCGGGTTTTGTTGGGTAACGATGCGTAATCGATAAGGTCTCGTCTGTCCCGTCTTTGCTTCAACGCTTTTTGGACACAGCTGGGATTGCGGTGGATAGCGGGTAACGCATAGGGTAGGTGGCTACAACGATAAAGAACCAGCCAGCTTGCGTGAGCGAAGTCACACGGCTTTGCCGGATCTGGTTGTGAGTGAGAACCCTGCATGAACGAAAGTTTGCAACAAGAGCGCAATGACAGCGCAAGTGAAACCAGTCACGCAGCGGAAGCGCACTTTGTCCGTTTCATCAATGTCCAGAAGAGCTACGACGGCGTCGAGCTGGTGGTGAAGGGGTTCGACCTCGACATTCACAAGGGCGAATTCGTCACCCTGCTAGGCCCTTCTGGATCTGGCAAGACTACCTGTCTGATGATGATGGCGGGCTTCGAGACTCCCACCCATGGCCAGATTCTGCTCAAGGGAGAGCCCATCAACGACCTGCCGCCGCACAAGCGGGGCATCGGCATGGTGTTTCAGAACTATGCGCTCTTCCCCCATATGTCGGTTGCCGAAAATCTTGCCTTCCCGCTCGAGGTTCGTCGTCTCTCCAAGGCGGAAATCAAGCGCAAGGTAGCGCGGGCGTTGGCCATGGTGCGTCTGGAGAATTTCGGTGACCGCCGGCCGGCGCAGCTTTCGGGCGGGCAGCAGCAGCGGGTGGCGCTGGCCCGGGCGCTGGTCTTCGAGCCCGAACTGGTACTGATGGACGAGCCGCTGGGCGCGCTGGACAAGAATCTGCGTGAGGAGATGCAGTACGAGATCAAGCGCATCCATGCCGAGTTGGGGGTCAGCATGATCTACGTGACCCACGACCAGACCGAAGCCTTGACCATGTCCGACCGTATCGCCGTGTTCAACGATGGCGTCGTGCAGCAGTTGGCAGCTCCAGAAACCCTCTACGAGGCCCCCGAGAACGCTTTCGTTGCCAACTTCATCGGTGAGAACAACCGGCTCTACGGCGAAGTGACCGAAATGATCGGCGACAAGTGCCAGGTGCGCCTCGACAGCGGTGAAACGGTGCTGGCCAAGCCCGTTGCCGCCGGCGGCATTGGTGCGCGTACCACGCTTTCGCTGCGCCCCGAGCGTGTCGACATCGCAGCGAGTGGTGCCGAAGCGTCGTTCGACAACCGTTTTCGCGCCGAGGTGAGAGAGGTGATCTATCTCGGCGACCACCTGCGCACGCGGGTCAGCGTCTGTGGCACCGACGAGTTCATCCTCAAGACACCCAATGCAAAGCACTACGCATCGCTGAGGCCGGGGCAGTCGGTCGATATCGGCTGGTCCAGCAGCGACTGTCGGGCGCTGGACGCCTGATCTATGTCGAACCCATGCAGTTCAACAAGAAAAAAGAGGAAGGTGGACGATGAAACGTGACACTCAACAAGCAGGGAAACCGGCACTCAAGCTGATGGTATGTGCCGTGGCCGGCGCCTCGGTCATGGGGCTGGCGAGCGTTGCCCAGGCTCAGCAGACGCTCAACATCGTCTCTTGGGGTGGCGCCTACAGCATGAGCCAGCAGCGTGCCTACCATGAGCCCTGGATGGAGAAGACCGGCGACAATATCGTCAACATCGACCGTAGTGCCAACGCCCTGGCCGGCCTGCGCGCCCAGTCCCAAGCGGGCAACGTCACCTGGGATCTGGTCGACATGCTGCCTGCAGACGCCATGATCGCCTGTGCCGAGGGTCTCATCGAGCCGCTCGATCACGATGAGCTGCTGGCGCCGGCACCCGACGGGACGCCTGCCAGTGAAGACTTCGTCGATGGCGCGCTGGGCGAATGCTTCGTGGCCTCGATCGTCTACTCCAACATCGTGGCCTTCAATAGCTCGATGTTCCCCGAGGACAAGCAGCCGAGCACCATCCAGGACGTATTCGACCTGGAGAACTATCCCGGCCAGCGTGCTCTGATGCGGCGGCCGATCAACAACATGGAGTGGGCCCTGATCGCCGATGGCGTCGACCGCGAAGACGTCTATGACATGCTCGAGACGGAAGAGGGCATTCAGCGTGCTTTCGCCAAGCTCGACACCATCAAGGATCATGTCATCTGGTGGGAAGAGGGCTCGCAGCCACCGCAGCTGCTGGCGGACCGTGAGGTCGCCTTCGCCTCGGCCTACAACGGTCGTATCTTCGATGCCATGGTGAGCGAGAACCAGCCCTTCGAGATCATCTGGGACGCCCAGGTCTTCGAGCTGGATGGCTGGGTGGTACCGACCGGCAAGCTCGACAAGGTGCGCGACTATCTCCACTTCGCCACCGACACCCAGCGGCTGGCCGACCAGGCTCAGTACATCTCCTATGGCCCGGCCCGCTACTCCTCTTCGGATAAGGTCTCCGTACATGCGGAAACGGGTATCGACATGATGCCGCACATGCCGACCTTCCCGCCCAACTTCGCTACTGCGATCCAGAAGGACGATGAGTTCTGGGCCGACTACAGCGACGAGCTGAATCAGCGCTTCGACGCCTGGCTGGCTCAGTAAGGTGTGACCGCCGCCCGGCTACAGGCCGGGCGGCGGTATCCGCTGCCTTCGTCGTCATGTTGCCTTCCGGAGGGCCAGAGTGTCCGATTCACCTGCATCCCCATTGACCACTGCCGATGGCGTGCCGCTAAAGGTCAGCCTGCGTCGCGCCGTGAGGCGCTCGAAGATCAAGGCTTTCCTGCTGGTATCGCCGCTGCTGCTGTTTCTCGTCGTCGCCTTCGTCATGCCCATCTTCGAGATGCTGTGGCGCAGCGTCGACAATCCCGAAGTGTCGACCCATCTGTCGCGCACCGTCGAAGCCCTGGAGGGCTGGGACAGAGAGTCGCTGCCCGGGGAAGAGGTCTTCGCGGCGCTGGCCGAGGACCTGCGCGAAGGGCAGCAGGCACGTAACCTGGGGCTGCTGTCGAGCCGCTTGAACTATGAGAAGTCGGGCATGCGCTCGACCATCACCCGCACCGCCCGCGGCCTTGGCACGCTCGAACCCCCTTACCGTGAAGCGCTGATCGAACTCAATGACACCTGGGGCGAGCTCGATACCTGGAAGCTGATACAGCGCGAGGCCTCGCCGCTGACGATCAGCTACTACCTGGCGGCGGTGGACCGCCAACTCACGCCCGATGGCGAGATCGTTCGCGCACCCGAATCCCAGCGCCTGCACGTCACTCTGTTCTGGCGCACGCTATGGATGAGCCTGGTCATCACCGTCCTGACACTGCTGCTTGGCTATCCCGTGGCCTTCCTACTGGCCAGCCTGCCGCTGCGCTATTCCAACCTGCTGATGATTCTGGTGTTGCTGCCATTCTGGACGTCGCTGCTGGTACGCACGACGACCTGGATCGCCATTCTGCAGTCCCAGGGGGTGCTCAACGACCTGATGGTCGCCGTTGGGGTGATCGCCGACGAGGCGCGCTGGCAGATGATCCACAACAAGACCGGCACCATCATTGCCATGACCCACATCCTGCTGCCGTTCATGATTCTGCCGCTGTACTCGGTGATGAAGACCATCCCGCCGAGCTACATGCGTGCGGCGCGCTCCCTGGGCGGCCGGCCGTTCCTGTGCTTCCGGCGCGTCTACTTCCCGCTCACCATTCCGGGCATTGCCGCCGGGGGGATCCTGGTATTCATCCTTTCGATCGGCTATTACATCACCCCGGCGCTGGTCGGTGGCCAGTCGGGGCGTTTCATCACCAACTATATCGCCTACCACATGCAGACCTCCCTCAACTGGGGCCTGGCGGCGGCAATTGCCTCGATCCTGCTGTTCGTGGTGGTGGTGTTCTATCTGGTCTTCAATCGCCTGATCGGCGTCGACAAGGTCAAGCTGGGGTAAACGATGGCCATTCCTTCCTATGCCACCCGCGGCGAGCGCATCTGGCACTACGTGTTCCTCGGTATCTGCGCGCTCATCTTCCTGTTCCTGGTGGGGCCGCTGTTGATCATCATCCCGCTGTCCTTCAATGCGCAGCCTTACTTCACCTTTTCCCAGGAGATGCTGTCTCTCGATCCGGCGGGTTATTCGCTGCGCTGGTACCAGGACTTCTTCACCTCACGAGCCTGGCTGCACGCGATCAAGAACAGCTTCATCATCGGCATCGCCTCGACGATCCTGGCGACCATCCTGGGCACCGTGGCGGCACTGGGGCTGTCGAGCCGCCATATGCCGGCTCGCAGTGTCATCATGGCGCTGCTGATCTCGCCGATGATCGTACCGCTGATCATCTCTGCTGCCGCCATGTTCTTCTTCTTCTCCAAGGTCAATCTGGCCCAGACCTACCTCGGTGTGATTCTGGCGCATACCGCGCTCGGGATTCCCTTCGTCGTGATCACCGTGACGGCAACGCTGTCGAGCTTCGATACGACCTTGATCAAGGCGGCCCACAGCCTGGGCGCCAATCCGACACGAACCTTCTTCAAGGTCGTGCTGCCATTGGTCACTCCGGGGGTCGTATCCGGTGCTTTGTTCGCCTTCATCACCTCCTTCGATGAGGTGGTGGTGGTGCTGTTCATTTCCGGCCCCGAGCAACGCACCATGCCGATCCAGATGTGGTCCGGCATTCGCGAGCAGATCAGCCCGACCATCCTCGCCGTCGCCACACTGCTGGTACTGCTCTCCATGCTGCTGCTGACGACGCTGGAGCTGTTGCGTCGGCGCAGTGAGCGGCTGCGGGGCGTCGCGCCGGAATAATACCTACCCTCTCGCTTCGGCAAAGACAAACAGGGAGACGTCTCGACGACGTCTCCCTGTTTGTCGTGAGCAGCCGGGTTTGGGCTGTGGCAAAGCTGCCCATGTGTCAGTTTGAACCACCTTTCTTGCCGATTTTCAGAGTACTTCGTCTTCACGGATTTATGTCTAACTTATTGTTTTTTATATATTATAAGAAATATCAGGAAGAGTGGCACGACCTGTGCTGCTATCTAGAGGAGAATGAATCAATCAGGGAGAGGAACCCAGATGAGCCATAGAAAGCGTGCAAGCAAACCTGCCAGGCAGCTGACCGCCTTGGCCTCGGCAGTGGCTCTGGCGCTAGGGACGTTGTCTCTTGCTGGTTGCGGCAATGACGATGATGTGCCGCCTGTCGAGGAAGAGCGTCCAGTCACGGAAGAACAGACTTCCCCGATGCAGGACACCACGGCCGATCCGGGCATCGATCAGACTGATACGGCGGCTGGAGACGGCTCGGCGGAGCCGATCACCGGGGCCGAGGAGAGCCCTGAGGGCATGGGTGACGTAACGCCCGAGCAAGACCCGCTGCCTGAAGCCGAGCAAGAGCCGGTTCCCGATGAGGACGAGCTCGAAGGCCAGCAGGACACAATGGACCAAGGACAGGTCGACGATCCCTTGGTTGAAGAGGAAGAAGAGCAAGGTGGTAACTGATCTTTCGATCTGACCCCTTTCGCTTCGTGCCGCCATCGGGACGGTGGCGGCTCAGGGCAGGACGCCCATCACACTTCGCGCAAGGCGATACCGCAGGAGGTGGAATCATGATGTCCAAGGAATTTCTGAAGAAGCTAGGCATCGTTGGTGTGACCATGGGGCTGACCGCCAGCCCGTTCGCGCTGGCCCAGCAGACCCAGACTCAGCAGGACGAGTTCCAGACTCAGCCAGGTGCCGAACAGCCTGGTGATTATCCGGCGACCGAGGCGGCACCGGGCCATGAAGCCGGTCCGGGCGTCGAACCCGGCGACCCGGCCGCGCCGGGCATTGATGGAACTACTGAGCCGGGCGCTGATCCTGCCATGCCGGGTACCGAAGCGCAGCCGGGAGAAATGCAAGATCCGGGTATGCAGCAGTCCGATCCTGGCTTTGAGACTGCGCCAGGCACAGGCACAGGCACCGAGGCTGCGCCGGGGCATGAAGCCGGCCCAGGTGTCGAGCCCGGTGACCCGGCTGCCCCCGGCATTGACGGGGCCACTGAACCGGGTGCCGATCCTGCTATGCCTGGTACCGAAGCTGCACCTGGTGAAGAGCCCGGTTTCGGTGATGGTCCCGAAGCTATGCCGGGCGATGAGTCAGATGAGTGGGAATATCCGGAACAAGACACTTAATTTCCAGGTTCGGCCCCAGTCGGTTGGCTGGGGCTTCCTAAATGTATAGCGAACGCAAGGATGCGTGATCAAAATGACGCGCCGCAATTGGCTGACGGCCCGCCACCCTCCCCCCTTGCACCGTCAGCGAGTTGCATGGCGTACTTCGCCCCCGCGCTCCCACGGGGGCTTTTTTACGTTTCCTGTCCCTATGTCCTGTCGCTATGTCAGTTGCGTTCGGGTCGTAACGTCTGAATAGTCGTCAATCCTCCTCCAGCCGCCGGTAGAGCGTGCGTCTGGCGATGCCGAGAATGTCCGCCGTGCGCCGCTTGTTGCCTCCGGTGGCCTCCAGCACCTTCTGGATATAGCGCTTCTCGACTTCCTCGAGACTCGGCCAGCTCTGCTGGCTGCGAGCGACGAGGGCACTGCCGGCTTCGATCTGACGTACCACGCCACGCTGCTCCTGGCCATGCTGACGAATGCGTTCCGGCAGGTCGGCGTGGCTGAGCAGCCCTTCCTCGGCCAGGGTCACCGCCCGCATGATGGCGTTCTCGAGCTCCCGCACATTGCCGGGGTAGGGGTAGTCGAGCAGGGTCTGGAGCGCCATGGGTTCTACACTTTCGATGCGCTTGCCCTGGGCCGTGGCGTGCTTCTCGATCAGTGCCGACACTAGGCGTTCGATGTCGCCCTGGCGTTCGCGCAGCGGCGGAATGCGCAGGGAGAAGGTTTCCAGCCTATAGAACAGGTCGCTGCGGAAATTGCCGCTCTCGATCTCCTGCTCGAGGTCGCGGTGAGTGGCGGCGATGATTCGCACGTCCACCGACTCTTCCTTCTCGGCACCCACGGCCTTGACCATCTTCTCCTGCAGGGCGCGCAGCAGTTTGGCCTGCAGCCCGGGCGACATCTCGCCGATCTCATCAAGGAACAGGCTGCCGCCGTTGGCGGCCTGAAACAGGCCCTGGCGTGAATCGCTGGCTCCGGTGAAGGCCCCCTTCACGTGGCCGAAGAACTCGCTCTCCATCAACTCTGAAGGGATGCTGGCGCAATTGACGGCAATAAAGGGTTCGGTGGCGCGGGGGCTTTCGGCATGAATGGCACGCGCCAACAACTCCTTGCCGGTGCCGCTCTCGCCGAGGATCAGAATCGGCGCGTCGCTCTTGGCCAAGCGTGCCGCATCGTGGAACAGCGCCTGCATCGTTTCGCTCTCCCCAACGATGCCATGGAAATGACCGGGCGACTCTCCCTGCTGGAAGCGTTCGGCCAGACGCCGGTTCTCCAGCACGCGGTAGACCGCTTCGCCCACGCTTTCCAGATCGAGCGGTTTGGTCAGAAAGTCGTCGGCTCCGATCTTCAGCGCCTCGACGGCCTGATCGATGGTGCCGAAGGCGGTGATCACGATGAAACCTACCCGGCTACCCTCCTGGCGAAGCTGTTCGAGCAGCTGCATGCCGCTCATGCCGGGCAAACGCACGTCACTGATGATCATGGCCACTTCGCTGTGGCTCAAGGTGAGCATGGCTTCCTCGGCGCTGCTGACACCGAGCGTCTTGTAGCCGGCTTCCTGGAGCTCTTCCTCGAGCAGCTCCAGGATGGCGGCGTCATCCTCGACGACCAGTATCGGCAGATCGGATTGGGTGTGGCTTCCTGTCACGTGGCAGTCCCTCCTTCATCGCTATCGTTCAGTGGCAGCCCGATCTCGAAGCCGGCTCCCCCCAGCTCGCTGTCGTAAACACCGACAGTGCCGCCATGATCGTTAATGATTCGATGTACCATGGATAATCCCAGACCGCTGCCCTGACCCACGGGCTTGGTGGTGAAGAACGGGTCGAAGACTTTCGGTTTGTCCTGGTCGGAGATTCCCGGGCCATCGTCCTCTATCCACAGAGTCAACCAGCCCTCCTTGTCCTGTGCGCGGATGCGCACGCGTTCGACGCCCTTGGCCTGTGCCGCGTTGCGTAGCAGGTTGGTCAGTACCTGTATCAGCTGTTGGCCGTTGGCCAGCAGCGGCGGTGTCGTCGCGGGAAGATCGAGTTCGAGCCGGATGTCGCTTTGTTCGAAATCCTCCTCGACCAGTTCGCGGGTGGTCTCGAGCAGTTCGGCGAGCTGCAGCGGTTCCTTCTCGACGTTGTGGCGCCGGCCCAGTTCCATCAGCTGGCGCACGATCTCGACGATACGCTCCACCTCTCCGCGTATGCGACCAAGCCTGGTGCGGTCCGCGTCGGTGAGCGTCTCGCGGCGTGAGAGGCGCTGCGCCTGGCCGTTGATCACCGTCAACGGGGCGCCGATTTCATGGGCGACACCCGCAGCCAGCACGCCGAGCTCGGCGAGCTTCTTCGATTTGCGCAGTCGCTTCTCGAGTTCGATCTCCTTGCGCCGACGTGTCTCGATATCGGCGTCCTTCTCGGCCATGGCATCGAGCATGCCATTCAGGGCCACCGCCAGGCGTTCGTACTCCTGCGGACCCTCGGCTTCGGCGCGCTGCTCCCGGTCGCCGGCCTCCACTCGCTGCATGACGGCCAGCAGCCGCTCCAGCGGGCGCTCGATATGGCGGCGAAAGCCCCACCAGATACCCAGCACGATCCCGGCCGCGCCGACGACGAATGCCAGCAGCGCCAGTTGGCTGAGAAAACCGGTGTAGTTCTCGATCCCGGTGTTGAGCCGGTTGACCTGCAGTACGCCCTGCACCTCGCCGGTGTTGGACATCAGCGGCTTCAGAGCGGAGTAGTAATGCCAGCCGTCGTGTTCGCGATAGGCCGCGCGCATTTCGCCGCGCTCGGCGACCTCGCGGATGGTTTCCGGGCTGAACAGGGCTTGCCCCAGGCCGAGCCCGTAGATCTCGCGTCCGTTGGCGTCGAAGACATAGGCGCCGTAGATACGATGGAAGGAGAACGCGGAGTAGAGCGACTCCTCGAGCGGCTCGGTGGCGTTGCGGCTGAGGGCGTGGCTCAGGGTCGTGCCGATGACGTTGGTGATGACCTGGACTTCCCGCTCGAGGCGAGTGCGCACGTTATCCTCGAGCGACTTGATGGCCACCAGGCTGAATATCAGCAGCACGAGGAACAGCGGTGCTATGACGGTGATGAGGATGAGATTGCGTAGGCGCATGGCATCTCGCAGGCAGCATTAGACGAATGCGGCACCAGCCCACACGGACCGGTGCCGCGCTTGAGTCACTCCACCGGCCGTAGCCGGTAGAGGCTGCCTTGCGCCTCGTCATTGACCAGGTAGATGGCACCATCGTGCCCCTGGTGCACGCCGCGGATGCGTCCTATCTGCCCATCCAGCACCACTTCGCTGTCGACCACCTGCTCACCGTCGACTCTCAAGCGGTATAGCCGCTCGCCACGCAGCCCGCCGGCCAGCAGGTCGCCCTGCCATTCGCCGAACGTGGCCGAGGTCACCTGAGCCAGGCCGGAGGGGGCGAAGGGCGCTTCGAAGACATGGATCGGGTCCTGCATTCCGGGCAGGGAGTCCTCGCCGATGGGCTCGCGGGTGCCATAGTCGCGCCCCTGGCTGACCTCGGGCCAGCCGTAGTTTTCTCCCGCGACGATGAGATTGAGCTCGTCGCCGCCGAAGGGGCCGTGTTCGGTGGCCCAGACCTCACCCTGCTCGGTCACCACCATGCCCTGGATGTTGCGGTTGCCGAGGCTGTAGATCTCGGCCAGGGTGGCATCATCGTCGGTGAAGGGGTTGTCGTCGGGAGCGCTGCCGTCGGCGGCTAGCCGCAGCACGCTGCCGGCATGATCGTCTGCCGCCTGGGCGCGTTCGGGTGTGCCCCGGTCGCCGATGGACATCAGCAGGGTCTCGTCGGGCAGCCAGGCGAGCCGTGAGCCATAGTGCCGCCCGGGGCCGGAGAAGCGGTCCTGTTCGAACAGCGTCTCGACGTCGCTCAGGGCATCGTCGCTCAGTCTGGCGCGGTTCAAGGCCGTTGCCGTGCCGCCGTCGCCGGGCTTGCTCCAGGTGAAGTAGAGCCAGTCGTGCTCACCGTCACCGTAGCGGGGGTGCAGCGTGACGTCGAGCAGGCCGCCCTGGCCTTGAGCGCTGACCTCGGGCACGCCCTCGAGATGCGTGATGCTGCCGTCCTCATCGATCAGCGCCAGGCGTCCCGGCCGCTCGGTGACCAGAAAGCGCCCGTCGGGCAGCATGGTTACCGCCCAGGGGTTCTCGAGACCCTCGGCAATGCGCTCCAGGCGCAGCTCCAAGTGTTCGGTGGAGAGACTCTCTTCGATGACTTCGGCGCCGACCGCTGCGGTGGCCAGGACAGTACCGCTTGCCGCGATACCTGCCAGCACAACGACGGACAATGGCTTGTTTGCTTCGTGCATGACTTCCTCCCTTGCATTTCTTTGCCGCCCCAGAAGATAGAGACTGTGGTGCAGCCGGGGTGTTCCCTTCACCCCTCGGTCTCGCTTGCCGGCTACATCAGGATAGCCAGCAGAATGGGCAAGTAGAACAGCGCCAGCAACGTCGAGCAGAACACCAGGCTGGCAACGTATTCCGGTTCCCGCTTGGCGCGCTGAGCGAACAGGTAGTTGAACACTGCCACCGGCATGCACATCTGCAATATCAGGATGCTGAGTGCCAGCGGCGGCAGGTTCAGCAGCGTGCCGATACCCCAGGCCAATAGCGCGGCGATGGGGATGCGCAGCAGGCTGAAACCGATGCCCGTCTTCAGGTTCTTCACCTTGATGCTGGCCAGTGACACCCCCAGCGTGATCAGCATCAGCGGCACCGTGAAACCCGAGATCAGATCGACGCTGTTGGCCAGCCACAGCGGCAGCCCGGTATCCGTCAGCAGCAGGAACAGTGCTATCAGGATAGCGTAAACCGTAGGCGTCCTGAGCAGAGTCTTCAAAGGACTGCCGGTACTGGCGAAGATGGCGCCGATGGTGAACTGGAACAGCGAGACCGTCACCATCACCGTGATGCCGAAAGCGAAGCCCGCGCTGCCGAAGGCGTAGAGCACCACCGGCAGGCCCATGTTGCCGGTGTTGGGGTACATCATCGGTGCCAGCAGCACACGCCAATCCTGCTTCAGCAGGCGCGCCATGGCGAAGGTGGCGCCGCCCATCAGAATCATCACCAGGGCGGTGGCCAGCATGGTGCGCCCGAAGCTGCCGGCATCGATGTCGGCGCCCGTGAGCGAGGCGATGACCAGGGCCGGCGTGCCGATGTTGAAGACCAGGCGGGTGACGAAGTCGACGGGAAAGGGATGCCCCAGGCGGATCCACGTGAAGCCCAGACCGGCACCGGCCAGAATGGGGGCCATGACGGCGAAGAGATCGGGGATCATCGAGCATCCTTGGCGGTGGAAAAGCCCAGTATTGTCGTGAAGAGTGGTGAGGTGTTGCAAGTTCAGCCGTGTGTTGCCGCCTTGGTGCAAGTGGTGCGAAACCGTTAAGCTGCGAATCTTGTTCGCTAGGAATCTCTCATGTCCGCCAACGCTACTGCCAACAGCTTCCATGCGCTGGTGCGTCTGCTGCGCTATGCGCGCGGTTACCGACGCCGCATCATTGCCGCCACCACCTGCTCGGTGATCAACAAGATCTTCGACATCGCACCGGAGATCCTCATCGGCGTGGCCATCGATGTGGTGGTCAACCAGGAGCGCAGCTTCGTCGCCCGGCTTGGCTTCACCACGCCCCAGGAGCAGATCCTGGTGCTCGCCGTGCTCACCTTCTTCATCTGGGCCGGCGAGTCCATCTTCGAATATCTCTACAAGATCCTGTGGCGCAACCTGGCCCAGCGGCTGCAGGCCGACATGCGCCTGGACACCTACGAGCACGCCCAGCGTCTCGACATGGCCTACTTCGAGTCGAAAAGCTCGGGCCAACTGGTGGCGACCATGAACGACGACGTCAACCAGCTCGAACGCTTCCTGGACGGCGGCGCCAACTCGCTGATCCAGGTCGGCGTCACCGTGGTGGCGGTGGGCGCGGTGTTCTTCGTCATCTCGCCCTTGATCGCGCTGCTCGCCTTCACGCCGATCCCGATGATCATCTGGGGCGCTTTCTTCTTCCAGCGCAAGGCCGGCCCGCTCTACGCCGACGTGCGCGAGAAGGTGGGCGACCTCGCCAGCCGGCTCTCCAACAACCTGGCCGGCATCGCTACCATCAAGAGCTTCACCAGCGAGGCGCGCGAGGCCGAGCGGCTGCGCACGGTGAGTGAGGCCTACGTAGAAGCCAACCGCCGCGCCATCCGGGTCAGCTCCGCCTTCATCCCGGTGATCCGCATGGCGATCCTGGCCGGCTTTCTGGCCACTTTCACCGTGGGCGGCATGCTGGCGCTGCGCGGCGACCTCAACGTGGGCGCCTACGGCGTGCTGGTGTTTCTCACCCAGCGCCTGCTGTGGCCGCTCACCGGCCTCGCCGAGGTGATCGACCTGTTCGAGCGCGCCATGGCCAGCACGCGGCGCATCCTCGACCTGCTGGCGGTGCCGATCACGGTGAAGGACAACGAAGGCCAGCCGCTGGCCGCGCCGGTGCGCGGCGAGGTGAGCTTCGATAACGTAAGCTTCCGCTACGCAGCGAGCGGTGTCGGCGTCGATGGCATCAGCCTGCACGTGCCTGCCGGCAACACCCTGGCCCTGGTGGGCGCCACCGGCTCCGGCAAGTCGACCCTGATGAAGCTGCTGCTGCGCTTCTACGACCCCTCGGCCGGCGAGGTGCGCATCGACGGCCAGCCGATCGCCGAGGTGAGCCTTGCCTCGCTGCGCCAGGCCATCGGTCTGGTGAGTCAGGACGTCTATCTGTTCGAGGGTTCGATCCGCGACAACATCGCCTACGGCAAGCCCGATGCCAGCGAAGAGGCGGTGATCGAAGCGGCGCGCACTGCCGAAGCCTGGGAGTTCATTCAGGCGCTGCCCCAAGGGCTCGATACCGCCGTGGGCGAGCGCGGCGTGCGCCTCTCCGGTGGCCAGCGCCAGCGGCTTTCCCTGGCCCGGGCGCTGCTCAAGGACCCGCCGATCCTGGTGCTCGACGAAGCCACCAGCGCGGTGGACAACGAAACCGAGGCGGCTATCCAGCGCTCGCTGGCCAAGATCGGCCACGGCCGCACCGTGATCATGATCGCCCACCGGCTCTCCACCATCGTTCACGCCGACGAGATCGTGGTCGTCGACGGCGGGCGGGTGGTGGAGCAGGGCAGCCATGCCGAGCTACTCCAGCGCGGCAGTCGTTACGCCGCGCAGTGGCGGGTGCAGACCGGGGCGCTGGAGGAGAGCGAGGTGCTGGGCTCTGCCTAGGCTGAGCGGTCGTCGCGCTAGGGAAGCACTGAGCAAATCGACGAGCGG
>NZ_BAEU01000154.1:0-118939 GCF_000246875.1 Halomonas sp. KM-1 | reverse complement strand
GGATGGCGCGGCGCTCGAGCTGCGGCGTGAGGCGGGCGCGCTGGTACTGGCTGGCGATCCGGCGCGTTACGGCAAGCCCCTGCGCATCGATTTCGCCGAGGGGCGTGCGGCCCACCGGCGTCGCTTCGGCGGCGGCCGCGGTCAGCTGATCGCCCGGGCCTGTGGCCTTGCCGCCGGAATCACTCCCAGCGTGGTCGATGCCACCGCCGGCCTTGGCCGCGATGCCTTCGTGCTGGCCAGTCTCGGCGCCGAGGTGCTGCTCGTGGAGCGTGTGGCCCAGATCCATGCGCTGCTGGAAGACGGCCTGGCGCGTGCCGCCAGTGATGCCGACACGGCCGAGATCGTCGCCCGCATGCGCCTGGCCCATGGCGATGCCACTCGCGAACTCGCGGCGCTGGTGACCGCCAGCGGCATCGCGCCTCAGGTGGTTCACCTCGACCCCATGTTCCCGCATCGCGAGAAGTCAGCGCTGGTCAAGAAGGAGATGCGGCTGTTTCGCGAGCTGGCCGGCGACGACGACGATGCGCCGCGGCTGCTTGAGATGGCGCTGGACGTCGCCACCCATCGGGTGGTTGTCAAGCGTCCGCGCAAGGCGCCGCCCATCGTGGGGCCGGCGCCGCACCACGTCATCGAAGGCAAGACCAGCCGATACGACCTCTACGTTCACCGCTCACTCAAGGGCTGACTCGGCACCGATCAGTTATGACTGACCAGCTGTAACCGGTGCCTTAGCGCCGGATCGTACAGCTCGCCGGTTCGCTGTGCAGCGCTGCGCAGGCGCTCGTCGAACCACAGCCGATCCTCCCGCTCCCAGATCCACCCTTCGGCTTCCAGGCTCACGATCAGACTGGCGAACAGGGTGCGGTCGAAGAACTCCGGCGCGTCGCGACCCGACAGCAGTGCCAGTCGCTCGGTCAATTGCTGGCTGCGCTCGGCCAGGGCGTCTCGTCCCAGGGTGCCGGGGGCCTGGGCCAGTAGAATGGCCAGCAGCAAATAGCCGCGCTCCAGCGAGGGCTGCATCAGTCGCGCCAACAGCCGTAGCTGCTCGCCGGCCTCCAGCGAGGCGGGGCGCTGCCAGCCTTCGTCGGTTCGCTCCAGCAAGCCTTCCCGGCACAGCGCTTCCAGCATCACCGGCAGTGCCTCGCTGAGTGTTACCGGGGTGAGAAACAGCTCGCGCGAGAGGATCGGCCAGGGTGGCCCGAGCTGGGCCTCGAGGCTCTCCAGGTCGTGACGCGGAGCGTGGCGGAAGGCGAAGGCGGTCAGGCCGGCCAGGGCGAAGAGGTGCAGCACGTTGTTGCGATACCACACCAGCAGGTTGGCCTGCTCGGTGGTCGCGACCAGGATATCGCCCAGCGCATGCGACCGACGCTCGATCATGCCCAGCGCCACGACCTGGTCGATCCACTCGTCAGGTTCGCCTCGGGGCAGGCTGGCATGCTGGCCGCCTCGGCAGTGACGCTGCAGCGCCGTCAGCAGCGCGAGCTGGCGCGACATCAGGCTGGCCTCGATGGCGTGGTGGGGCGTGGCCAGCAGCACCAGGGCCACCAGATTGACCGGATTGAGCGCTGCCGCGGCGTTGATGCGCCGGGCCAGCTCGTCACCGAGTCGGGGGACTGCCTGGTTGAGCCAGGGCGGCTTTGCCTCGACGAGATCGTCGCGCCATGCCGGCACGGCCTCATCGAGGAAGGCGCCGAGCGGCAGTGGTTCGCCGACGTTGACCGTGACCTTGCCGAACGGCTGGCGCAGTTGGCCAATGACCCGCAGCAGAGCCCAGGGACTCTCCTTGCGCTTCTTGCCGCCGCGCATCTCGCGCTGGTAGCTGGCGTTCTCGATGATGCGCTCATAGCCGATGTAGACCGGAATGAAGGCGAGTCGAGGTGGTGTGGTTCCTGCTGCACTACGGAGGTATGAGCGCATCGTCATCGACAACATGCCGGGTCTTGCCGGGAGCATACGCCCGCTACGCGAACGACCGCCTTCGATGAAATACTCCAGCGGGTGGCCGCGCTCCAGCAGGCGGTGCAGGTATTCATTGAAGACCGCCGCGTAGAGCGGCTTGTCGCGAAAACTGCGGCGCATGAAGAAGGCGCCGCCACGGCGCAGCAGCGGGCCGATCAGCAGCATGTTGAGGTTGCGTCCGGCAGCGACATGGGGTGGCATCAGGCCGTCGCGATAGAGCACGTAGGAGAGCAGCAGATAGTCGATGTGGCTGCGGTGGCAGGGCACGTAGACCAGCGTATGATCGCCCGCCAGCGCCTTGACCCGGTCGAGACCGCGGACTTCGACACCGTCGTACAGGCGGTTCCACAGGCGCCGCAGCAGGCCGTCCATGAAGCGCAGCACCGGGTAGGTCATGTTCGAGGCGATCTCGCGGCCATAGCGCAGGGCACGCCGCTGCAGGCGTTCGGGCGAGCGCTTCTCGCTTACCGCCAACTCGTCGATCACCCGGCGTACCTCGGGGCTGGATGCCACGCCCTCGATCAGAGTGCGGCGGTGCGAGAGGTCGGGGCCGAGCACCCGCGTGCGCATGCGCCGGAAATGGATGCGCAGCAGTCGCGCGCTCTTTCGATTGGCCACCGCCGGGCCGCGTTCGTCGAGCAGATCGCGCAGGTCGAGGGGAGCGCCAAAGTGCACCTCCACGCTCTTGCCGTTGATCACTACCGACAGCGCCCGGCGCAGCCGGCCGGTGAGCTGCCAACTGTCAGCCGCCAAAAGCCGAAGCGCTTGCCTGGGGCGCGGCCCCAGAACACGCTCACCGGGACCAGTTGGATCTCGGCGTCGGCATGTGCGGCAAGGTATTCCAGCGCCTGACGAAAAGGGGCCTCGAAGGCGCGACCGCGCCGCCACAGGCGGGGCCTGACGGGCAGCGCCATACTGGCCGCTAGCTCCAGTCCCGGCAGGTGGACCTTGCCCTTGGGCGACGGCAGGCCATGGCGCTGGCACAGTACCTCCAGCAACAGGTCATCGGAGAGTGCCGGATGTGGCAGTACGTAGAGAGTGGGCCGTGACGGGTCGAGTCCCAGGTCGGTCGGGTCGGGCTCGATGAGCCGGGTGTCGACCCAGGCCTTGATGATGCCCTTGAGCGGGGCGCGGAGCAGT
Organism: Halomonas sp. KM-1; assembly: GCF_000246875.1. Lineage (NCBI taxonomy): Bacteria > Pseudomonadati > Pseudomonadota > Gammaproteobacteria > Oceanospirillales > Halomonadaceae > Halomonas > Halomonas sp. KM-1. The sequence continues at coordinate 115,840 of NZ_BAEU01000154.1, read as the reverse complement.
GTGAGCAGCGAGTCGGCCAGGGCCATTCCATTGCCTCGATAGTGTAGCAAGGCCCCAGTATAGCCATGCTTGTCTGCCCCGGTCAGGTGCCGCTTTCCCTGGCGCGGCAAACGTGCGTCAATCGAGCCAGACAAGGAGAGGGAGACGGCCATGCACGGCGTATGGCGGGATGGCAATCGGTTCGAGCTGCTGGCGGAGTCGTCGCGCTTCCTGCCGGCGATGTTCACTGCCATCGAGGAAGCGCACCGCTCGATACTGATCGAGCTCTACCTGATGGAGTCGGGGCATCTGGCCACGGCACTGATCGAGGCCCTGTGTCGCGCTGCACAGCGCGGCGTGGCGGTGGCCTTGATGCTCGATGCCTACGGTGCCATGGGGCTTTCGGGAGAGGACCGACGGCGCCTGGAGCAGGCCGGTGTGGCGCTGCGCCTGTTCAATCCGCTGGGCATGCGCTCGCTGACCCGCAACCTGATGCGAGATCACCGCAAGCTCGTCGTCGTCGATGGCAGCGTGGCTTTCACGGGGGGCTTCGGCGCGGTCGATGAGTTCCTCGAGGCCTGGTACGAGGTGGCGGTGCGCATCGAAGGTCCCGTGGTGGCCGACTGGGTGCGGCTGTTCTCGCGACTGTGGGATTCGCCGTTGACCCGAGGCGACGGAGAGGCGTCCCTGGTGCGCCATCTGACGCTCGAGCTGGCGCCTCGCGAGGATTACCAGGGCATGCGCGGCCGCGTGGTGTGGGGGCAGGGTTACCGCTACCAGGCCATTCGCCACTCGCTCTACGGCCGGGTGTCGTCGGCACAGCGCCGCATCTGGCTGTGCACGCCCTATTTCGTGCCAACCTTCAGCCTGCGCATGCGATTGGCTCGGGCTGCCCGCCGCGGCGTCGACGTGCGGCTCCTGCTGCCCGGACGCGACCACGACCACCCATGGGTGCGCTACGCCGGCCAGCGCTTCTATCGGCGGCTGCTGCGTGCCGGGGTACGCATCTTCGAGTTCCAACCCACCTTCATCCATGCCAAGTTCTCACTGGTCGATCAGTGGTCGAGCCTTGGCTCGTGCAACTTCGATCACTGGAGTCTGCACTGGAACCTGGAGGCCAATCAGGAGGTGGATGACGTGCGCTTCGCCAGCGAAGTGGCGGCCCTGTTCGAGCGTAACTTCGCCGCCAGCCGTGAGATCACCTACCGCGAGTGGTTGCAGCGTCCGCGCTGGCAGCGTTTCAAGGAGTGGCTATTCGGCAGCTTCGATGCATGGCTGACGCGGCTGCGGTGACGGGTACCTGGGTTTGGCCAGGCAACCCTACCGCTTGCCGCCGGGCTTGCCCTTGCCGGGGCCCCGCCCGGCGGGCTGCTTCTTGCGCGGCATCGGCTTGGGCGTCTCCGGCGGTACGCGGTAGTGCAAGTAGAGATCCAGCACCAGGTCCGGCAACTGCCCGACCAGCGACTCCAGGCGCGCGCTGTCCGCTGCCATCTCGGCCATGTCGGGCTCGTCGTCGAACAGACCCGACAGCGCCATGAACGGCAATAGCAGGGTGGCGACGGTCTCCTCTTCCTGCTCGAACCAGGCCGCTTCGTCGAGGAATACGCCCTCCATGAAGCCGGCGCACCAGTCGCCGACGGGTGTCTCCTCGGGCGGCAGGCCGTCCAGGCTTAGATCGAAAGGCAGCTCGGGAAGCCCGCCCTGTTCCAGGGTATCGATGGCGTTGCCGTGCAGCTTTTCCAGCAGGCCCAGAATCTCGCTGCGCTCCCCGGCATCGGCGAATGCCGGCTCGCCGTGGAACAGTTCGGCTACCCAGGTGGCGGATTCCACCTCGCGGGGCGCCACGGCAAGCGCGACGAGAAAGCCATGGGCAGAGATCAGGTCCAGCGCATCGGGGTCGACGCTCTCGGAGTCGAGAAACTCGTCGAGGCGTTCGAGTTCTTCGTCCTCGAGTAGGGGCTGGGGCAGGGGCGTGTCGGACATCGGGCCTCTCGCATAGCATCGTGAAGGCGGTGTGGCCGAGAGGGCTGGACACCGCCGTGGCGGAACGTCATTTTAGCACCCATGAGACGACCCGCGCTTCCCGATCCTTGCCCCGAGTGGCTGGCCAGCCTTGACGACGCTGCTCTTCACCGCGCCCTGCTGGAGCGGGTGGAGGCCGCCTGGCAGCTGTGCCATGACTATCATCCCGCGCTGCCCCGGCCCAAGGTGTGGTTCGACCTGCGTGGCAAGTGTGCCGGACAGGCCCATTATGGGCGCGGCGGCCTGCGCTTCAACCCGGTGCTCTACGGTGAGAATCGTCGCGCCTTCCTGCGCGACGTGGTGCCTCACGAAATGGCTCACTGGCTGGTGCGCCACCTGAGCGACGGCCACAAGGCGAGGCCCCATGGGCGCGAATGGCGTACCGTGATGGAGCGGTTGTTCGGGCTCGAGGCGAAGGTGACCCACACCTTCGATACCGGGCGGGCCAGCCCGACGCCCCATCGCTATCACTGTGGCTGCCAGGTCCACTATTTCACGTCGCAGCGCCACTCGCTGGCGCGCAAGGGGCGCCGTTATCGCTGCCTCTCGTGTGCTGAGACCTTGGTCTATCAGCCCTTTGTAGAGCATGGAAAAGTTGCTACAAACGCATGATTCGTAAAGAAAAAATCCTGATACCAAGGTCTAAGAGTTAGGCCCGCTTCGAGGGTATATGCTGTTGGGCGAATCTGATGCCGGCGCATTCAATAACAAGGCAGCCGGTAACATCCACCGAGAGGGTGCATCTCCTGGAAGAGGCTAGCCAATGACCGATCAGCAGAAAGTCTATCCGGTACGCGACGACATCGCCGCCAACGCCTGGATCGATCGCGAGAAGTATCAGGCCATGTATCAGCAGTCCGTCGACGACCCCGAGGGCTTCTGGGCCGAGCAGGCCAAGCGCATCGACTGGTTCAAGGCGCCGACCAAGATCAAGAACACGACCTTCGACCCGCACAACGTCGACATTCGCTGGTTCGAAGACGGTACCCTGAACGCCAGCGTCAGCTGCCTCGACCGCCATCTGAAGACGCGCGGCGACCAGACCGCCATCATCTGGGAAGGCGACGACCCCAAGGATTCCAAGCACGTCAGCTACCGTGAGCTGCATGCCAAGACCTGTCAGCTTGCCAACGCGCTCAAGGAACTCGGTATCGGCAAGGGCGACGTGGTCACCCTCTACATGCCGATGATTCCCGAAGCGGCCGTGGCCATGCTGGCCTGTGCCCGCATCGGTGCGGTGCACTCTGTGGTGTTCGGCGGCTTCTCGCCCGACGCCCTGGCCCAGCGTATCGTCGGTGCCGACTCCAAACTGGTGATCACTGCCGACGAATCCGTACGCGGCGGCAAGCACGTACCGCTCAAGGACAACGTCGACGCTGCCCTGACCCGCAAGGGCACCGAGGTGTGCGAGAACGTGCTGGTGGTCAAGCGCACCGGCGGCGACATCGAGTGGAAGGAAGGTCGTGACGTCTGGTATCACGATCTGGTCGACAAGCAGGCGGCCGACTGCCCGGCCGAGGAGATGAACGCCGAGGATCCGCTGTTCATCCTCTACACCTCCGGCTCCACCGGCGCGCCCAAGGGGCTCAAGCACACCACCGGCGGCTATCTGGTCTATGCCAGCCTCACCCACCAGTACATCTTCGACTATCAGGATGGCGAGGTTTATTGGTGTACCGCCGATGTGGGCTGGGTCACCGGCCACAGCTACATCGTCTACGGTCCGCTGGCCAATGGTGCTACCACGCTGATGTTCGAAGGCGTACCGAGCTATCCCAGCCACGGACGCATGGGTGAGGTCGTCGACAAGCACAACGTAGCCATCCTCTACACCGCCCCCACCGCCATCCGCGCACTGATGGCCCACGGCGACGGCGTGATGGACTCCAGCAAGCGCGACAGCCTGCGCCTGCTCGGTTCGGTGGGCGAGCCGATCAACCCCGAGGCGTGGGAGTGGTATCACCGCGTGATCGGCAACTCCAAGTGCCCGATCGTCGATACCTGGTGGCAGACCGAAACCGGCGGCATCCTGATCTCGCCGCTGCCGGGCGCTATGGATCTCAAGCCGGGTTCCGCCACGCTGCCGTTCTTCGGCGTGCAGCCGGCCCTGCTCGACAGCGAGGGCAACGAACTCCAGGGCGCCGTGGACGGCAACCTGGTGATCAGCGACTCCTGGCCCGGCCAGGCACGCTCGATCTGGGGCGACCACGATCGCTTCATCCAGACCTACTTCTCCACCTACAAGGGCTACTACTTCACCGGTGACGGTTGCCGCCGCGACGAGGACGGTTACTACTGGATCACCGGTCGCGTCGACGACGTGCTCAACGTTTCTGGCCACCGCATGGGAACCGCCGAGATCGAATCCTCGCTGGTGGCCCACGAGGCCGTGGCCGAGGCTGCCGTGGTGGGCTTCCCCCATGACATCAAGGGCCAGGGCATCTACATCTACGTGACCCTGAACGATGGCATCGAGCCGACCGACGAGCTCAAGAAGGAGCTGACCCAGTGGGTGCGCAAGGACATCGGGCCGATCGCCTCGCCGGACGTCATCCAGTGGGCGCCGGGCCTGCCCAAGACCCGCTCGGGCAAGATCATGCGCCGTATCCTGCGCAAGATCGCCGCCAACGAGACCGATGGCCTGGGCGACACCAGCACCCTGGCCGACCCGAGTGTGGTGGATGATCTGATCGAGAATCGCGCGATCAAGTGATAGCGCACGCTACCAACTTCCTAGCCGGCCTTCGGGCCGGCTTTTTCGTCTCAGCCGGCGGCGGCGATGGCCTTGGCCAACTCGGCCTTGCTCATGCGGCTGCGGCCGGGCAGGTCGAGCTGCTGGGCGCGCTCGTAGAGCTCGTCGCGGGAGAGATTCTTCAACTCGGCCAGCTCGGAGCTGCGGCGCTTGCCTGTGCCGCGCTGGCCTGACGGTCGTTTCTTCGCCTCGCTACGGCTGGCTCCCGGCTTGGTGTGCTTTTCCGTCTTGTTCTTGCCGGCGTCGTTGCGCGTCTCCTGCCCGGGCGGGCGCCCTTCGGCCAGGCTCTGCTTGAGCACCTGCATCAGGTCGACCACTTCGCCTCCCTGCTCCGGCTCGACATCGGCGGTATCCACCTCGTCCAGCGCGATCACATCCTCGCCGCGCGCGAGCTTCTCCGCGGCGCGGGCGACGATACGCTGGCTCTGCAGGTCCTGAAGCTCTTCGCGTTCGAAGTTGTTTTCCGTCAGGGACTCGATGGCCTGCTGCATGGCCTTGGCCCGCTGCTTGTCGGGCTGGGTGGCCTCGGGCAGGGCGATATCTTCGGGGGTGCGAACCTCCTCGGCGAAGCGCAGCGTCTCGGCGCGCAGGATCCCCTTCTCGGCGATGATTGCCACCAGGTACTCCTTGCCGCGCATGACGAAGGTGGCAATGCCGGCACGCCCGGCGGACTCCATGCTTTCCGCCAGCAGGCGGTAGGCCTTGGTCACGCCTTTATCGGGGGTCATGAAATAGGCACGCTGGAAATACATCGGGTCGATCTCGTCGAGGCCGACGAAGCGCTTGAGGTCGATCTCCTGGGACTTCTCCGGGGCCAGCGAATCGAGCTCGCGATCTTCCACCACCACGAACTCGTTCTTCTCCACCTCGTAGCCGCGGATCAGCTCGTCGTAGTCGAGCACACGCTCCTCCTTCTCGCAGAAGTAGCGCCTTGCCAACGGTGTGCCTTGCGCGTCGACCATGCGCAGCGACACCGGCTTGGGCCGGTTGGCCGGGTAGAGGTTGACCGGCAGGCTGACCAGGCCGAAGGTGATGGTGCCCGACCACAGCGGGCGCGGGCCGCTGGCGTGGAAGCGTCTCTTCTCCTCGCCCTGGGCCGATTCGCTCTCCTCTTGCGTCTTGCGCTTCTTCTTTGGAGTCTTGGGCTTGGCTTTGGATTTTTGACTAGGCACGTTTGCGCTCCTTCTTCAGGCTGGCCTCGAGCGCCTTGGAGAGGTCGTCGGAAGCTTCGCGGCGGCGAATCGGCGTGACCTTGACGCTCTTGCCGTGCCGCTTGGCCTCGATCAGCTCCAGCACCCGCTCGCGGTACTCGTCATGGTATTCGTCGGGGTCGAACTCGGCCTCCAGCATGCCGATCAGCTGGCGTGCCATATCGAGCTCCTTGGCGTCCAGCGCCTTGCCCTTGGGCGGCTCCAGGGCGTCCACCGGCACTACCTGCTCCTCGTGGCGCAGCGACATCAGCATCGGCACGCCGCGATGCAGGCGCAGGGCGCCGACGTAGCTCTTCTTGCGCATCACCCAGCGTGCCAGCCCCTCCTTGCCGCTGTTGGCCAGCGCCTCGGCCAGGGCGAAATAGAGCGACTCGCTGCCATCCGGGCCCAGGTAGTAGGGGCGGTCGTACCAGCGATGATCGATGACCTGCGGCGGCATGAAGCGGATCACCTCGATGTCGCGGCCCGAGTCCGGCTCCAGTGCCTCGAGTTCCTGTTTATCGAACACCACCAGGCTGCCCTCGTCGGTGCGATAGGCGCGGCGGGTCTCGGCGTGGGGTACGATCTCGTCGGTGTCGGGATTGACCATGGCCTGCTTGACCGGCGAGCGGTCCTTCTCGTGCAGCAGGCGAAAGTGCACGCTGCGGTCCTGCACCGCGGAGTAGAGTTTCACCGGGACCTCCACTTCAGCGAAGCGGATCACGCCCTTCCACATCGCTCGTGCGGCCATCAGCGTTCCTCCTCGTGGCCTGTGTCTTGTTCGTGACACTTCTCTTCTTCGTGACATTCGGGGCACAGCGTGTCACGAGTGTCGAAGCGTGCCGCGACGCAGGCTGGACAGATCGGCCGATCGCAGTAGATGCAGTGGTAGCCTGCCTCGTAGTGGAAGGTGCGCAGGCAGAACTGGCAGGTCTCGGGGCCGCTCTCCAGCCACCAGGGTGCTTCGCTCATGGCATTCTCTCCGGTACAAGGCCAGTGTCATTTCACGCCCACGGCCTTGAGCAACTTGGTATCCAGCGGGCGTGCCGCCTCGCTGAAGCCGGCCCAGGGATCCTCGCGCAGGGCCGAGAGCCGCCGGCGCAGGTTCTGCACGTTGTAGCGGTCGGCGCGCAGTGCGGCGTTGAGTTCGTCCCAGCGGATCGGCACCGCTACCGGGGCGTTCTGGCGAGCGCGCACCGTGTAGGAGGCCACCGCCGTGGCGCCGCGGCCGTTGCGCAGGTAGTCGATGAAGATGCGCCCCTCGCGTTTGGCCTTGGACATGTTGGTGGTGAGCCGCTGCGGATCGTCCTTGGCGTGAGCCTCGGCAACCCCCTTGGCGAAGGCCTTGGCCCGGTCCCACTCGGCGCCGGGTTCGATCGGCACCACCAGGTGCAGCCCCTTGCCGCCGGTGGTGCGCAGGAAGGGGGTGAGTCCCAGCGACTCCAGCCGCTCGCGCAGGGTGCCGGCGACCCGCAGGATTTCCTTCCAGGCGATGCCTTCGTCCGGGTCGAGATCGAACACTAGATTGTCGGGCTGTTCGAGGTGGTCGATGCGGCTACCCCAAGGATGGATCTCCAGCGCGCCAGCCTGCACCAGGCCGATCAGATCGGCGGCGGACTCGACATAGACGTACTCGGCGCTGCCTTTCTTCTCCGGCACGTCGATGCGCGGCACGCTGTCGGGAATGGCGCTGCGTGGGTGCTTCTGGAAGAAGCACTCGTCGTTGCGCCCCTGGGGGCAGCGCACCAATGACAGCGGCCGCCTGGCCAGGTGGGGCAGCACCCACTCCTGGATCTGCTCATAGAAACGCGCCAAGTCGAGCTTGGTCAGCCCCTGCTCGGGAAACAGCACCCGGTCGGGGCTGGTCAGGCGCACGCCAAGCAGCGAGGTTTCGTCCTTGCGCTTGCGCGTGGCCGGCTTGTCCGGCTTGGCGTCCTTTGTCGAAGTGCCTTCGGCAGCCATCTCCTTGGTCGGGGTCATGCGAATTTCCTCCGGATTGCGATCCTCACGCAGGCCGCGAAAGGCCGGGTGACGCAGGCGGCCGTCGCGGGTGCGTTCGGTGAACTCCACCTCGATCACCAGCTCGGGGCGCACCCAGTGCACGGCGCGGCTGTCCGGCACGCTGCCGTGAAAGGGGGAGCGTTTCACTTCGAGCTCCTGCAGGGTGGCGCTCAGTCGTTCGAGCAGACGATGGCTGAAACCGGTGCCAACGCGCCCGGCGTATATCAAACCCTGCTTGCCGTAGGCGCCCATCAGCAGCGAGCCGAATCCGCTGCGTGAGCCGCCGGGCTCGGTGTAGCCGCCGACGATGAACTCCTCGTGGCTGACGCACTTCACCTTCAGCCAGTCGCGGCTGCGCTTCTGCTGGTAGCGGCTGTCGGCGCGCTTGCAGATGATGCCCTCTAGCCCCATCTGGCAGGCGCGCTCGTGGAAGGCCTCGCCCTGAGCGTCGAGATGGTCGGAGTAGCGGATGGTGCCGTTTGCCGAGGCCATGTCCGCCGCCTCGAGCAGTGCCGCGAGTGTGCGCTTGCGCTCCAGCAGAGGCACCTTGGCCAGGTCGTATCCCTCCAGGTAGAGCAGGTCGAAGAGCTGGTAGACCAGGGCAGATGTGCGGCCGCTGGAGAGCGCCTCCTGCAGCTCGTCGAAGCGGCTGATGCCATCCTTGCCCATGGCCACCACCTCACCGTCGAGCAGCGCCGAGTCCACCGGCAGCGGTTCGAGCGCCCGGGCGATCCCGGCAAAGCGCTGGGTCCAGTCCTTGCCATTGCGGGTGATCAGGCGCACGTCGCCCTTTTCGATGCGGGCCAGCAGGCGATAGCCGTCGAGCTTGATCTCATGGATCCACTCGCCCTGGGTTGGCACCTCGCGGGCCAGAGTGGCCAACTGCGGCTTCACTTCTCTTGGCAGCCTGGCCTTGCGTGCACCGTCGAGACGGCTTGGATCGGGAAGTTCGGTCGTGTCGGCGCCCCAGGTATCGTCACGCTCCTCGGCGATTTCGCCCATGCTGCGGCCGCTGACGATGCTTTCGTCCAGATCTACCGTCAGCGATGCGTCCATGCGCGGCTTGTCGTCGTGGCGCTTGATGAGCAGCCAGTTGCGAGCGTGCTTGTCCTGACGTTTTCCGCTCATGCGGGTCAGGGTCCAACTGCCCTTGAGCCTTTCGCCGTCGAGCTCGATATCGATTCGGTCCGGCTTGGGCTTGCCCTTGAGCTGCCAGGTGCCGCGGTCCCACAGCATCACGGTGCCGCCGCCGTAGGATTTTTCCGGAATCACGCCTTCGAACCCGCCGTACTCCAGCGGGTGATTCTCCACTTCCACGGCCAGACGCTTCTCGCCGGGTTCGAGGCTCGGCCCCTTGGGCAGCGCCCAGCTTCTGAGCACGCCGTTCTGCTCCAGGCGCAGGTCGAAGTGGTCGTGGCTCGCCGCGTGCTTGTGCATCACGTAAAGGTTGCCCGTTGCCGATCCCTTGTCGGTTCCACCGGCAGGCTCGCGGGTGCGCTCGAAATCGCGCTTGCGGCGATACTCCTCGAGTTTCTCCATCGGCTCCATCCTTGGCCGCTGATTGCGGTACACAGCCACACCTTCAGCCTAGCTGCGCTTGTTCCTGGCGCAAATACCAACGCTATCCGTCATCTTGGGTTCCGTTGTGTTTCCTCAGAGTGCCCATGGGTAAAGAATCGTCTTGGCCGTGGAACCTTTGGCGCCGGCTCCTTATCTTGTGAAGGGTAAGGAAGCAGGAAGTCCCGGGATTGGGGTTTCCAAAAAAGTACCGTCATGGAGACAGATGGATGAAGCGGAACATTTTCGTCGTGGCGCTGGAGGAAATTCAGCGCGAGGAGCTGGAAACCTTGCGCCACTCCGACCAGTTCGAAGTGCACAGCTTGCTGTCGGTCAAGACAGCCGTCGAGTCACCCCAATTTTCCTTTGACGAACTGTTGGACCAGGCGCGCCAGAAGCTCGCAGCGTTCGACGGTTCCGTCGATGCCATCGTGGCCCAATGGGATTTTCCCACCAGCGTGATGGTCCCCATTCTGTGCCGGGAGTACGACATACCCTCGCCTTCGGTGGAAAGCGTACTCAAGTGCGAGCACAAATACTGGAGCAGGCTCGAGCAGCAGAAGGTCATTCCCGAAGTCGTACCGGAATTCTGCGCCGTCGACCCCTTCGTCGAGAATCCGCTTTCCCAGGTAACACTCGACTATCCCTTCTGGATCAAGCCGGTCAAGGCGTTCTCCTCGCACCTGGGCTTTAGGATCGAGAACGACGAGCAGTTTCATGCTGCCATCGAGGAGATTCGCCAGGGTATCCGTCAGCTCGGCGACCCGTTCAACGAGGCGCTGCGCCATGCCGAACTGCCATCGCACATACAGGAAATGGACGGCAATTCCTGCATTGCCGAGCAGATCGTTTCCGGGGTGCAAGGCGCACCTGAAGGCACGGTATATCGCGGTGAGTTCAACGTCCACGGCATCATTGCCCAGCCCAACTCGGTCAACAAGGAGATCCCCTACGACCGGCTGGAGTACCCGAGCAATCTGCCCGAGCGCATCCATCGTGAAATGATCGATGTCTCGCGTCGCTTCCTCGAGCACATCGGCTACGACAACGGCTGCTTCAACGCCGAGTTCATGTGGGACGAGGCTCAGGACAAGCTGTGGCTGATCGAGGTGAATACCCGAATCTCACAGTCTCATAGCGAGATATTCATCATGGTCGACGGCATGTCCAACCATGAGGTGGCGGTCGACATCGCTTTCGGCGAGCGTCCTTCGCTGGCCAATCGGCAGGGCGTGGCAGCGGTGGCTGCCAAGTGCTACATCCCCTACGAACATCGCGATGGCATCGTCAAGCGGGTGCCGAGCGAAGCGCAGATCGAGGCGCTCACCCAGCGCTTTCCGGGCACCAAGGTGAGGATCGACGTGGAGCCCGGCACTCGCCTGGGCGAACTGATGCATCAGGACAATTTCTGCTATCGCCTGGGCACTCTTTACGTGGCAGGCGAGGATCATGATCAGATCGAGGAGCGCTACAGAGCCTGTCTGGAGGCCCTCGAGTTCGAGATCGAACCCATCGAATGAACCCGCAAGGAGGAACCATGAGCATCATGGATTCGTTTCCCTACCAGGTTCGCGAGATAGAGAACGTCTTCATACCGATGCGCGACGGGGCTCAGCTGGCAGCCAGGATCTGGCTGCCGGAGGGAGCCGAGGGAACGCCCATGCCGGCGATACTGGAGTATATCCCTTACCGCAAGCGTGACATCACCCGCGCGCGCGACAACGCCAACCACGCCTACATGGCCGGGCATGGCTATGTCTGCGTGCGGGTGGACATGCGTGGCAGCGGCGACTCCGACGGCGTGGTCACGGATGAGTACACCCAGCAGGAGCAGGAGGATGCCGTCGATGCCATCGCCTGGCTCGCCGAGCAGCCCTGGTGCGATGGCAACATCGGCATGGTGGGTATCTCCTGGGGTGGCTTCAACAGCCTGCAGGTAGCTGCCCGGCGGCCACCCGAGCTGAAGGCGATCATCAGCATCTGCTCGAGCGACGATCTCTACGCCGACAACATGCACTACATGGGCGGCTGCCTGCTCGGCGACAACCTCTCCGAAGCCACGGTCATGTTCGCCTTCAACAGCCTGCCGCCGGATCCGCAGATCGTCGGCAACCGCTGGCGCGACATGTGGTTCGACCGCATGGAGAACAGCGGCCTGTGGCTCGAGCCCTGGCTCGAGCATCAGCGCCGCAGTGCCTACTGGACGACCAGTTCGGTGAACGAGCACTATGCGGCGATCCAGTGCCCGGTATATGCCATCGGCGGCTGGGCGGATGGCTTCACCAACACCGTGCTGCGCCTGATGCAACACCTCGAGGTGCCGCGTAAGGGGTTGATCGGACCCTGGGGCCACAAGTATCCGCATCAGGGGCTGCCGGGGCCGGCCATCGGCTTTCTGCAGGAGGCGCTGCGCTGGTGGGATCATTGGCTGAAGGGCCGGGACACGGGCATCATGGACGAACCCATGCTGCGTGCCTGGCAGCAGGACAGCGTGCCGCCCGATACCTCCTATGAAGAGCGGCCCGGGCGCTGGATCGGTGAGTCTGCCTGGCCTTCGGCCAACATCAGCGAGCGGCGCTATGAGCTTGGCCCTTATACCATCCACATGGGTGAAGGCCACGGCGGGCCTCACCAGCGCAACGCTCAGGAGAGCGCCCTGGCATTGCAATCGCCGCTGAGTGTGGGTCTGGCGGCGGGCAAGTGGTGCTCTTATGCCGCAACGCCGGACCTGCCCGGCGACCAGCGCGAAGAGGATGGCGGCTCGCTGATCTTCAGCAGCCGAGAGCTGGCCGAGCCTGTGGATATCTTCGGCATGCCTGAGATCGAACTCGAGATCTCCAGTCACAAGCCCCAGGCGATGCTCGCCGTGCGTCTCTCGGACGTGGCGCCCGACGGCAAGGCGACCCGAGTCACCTATGGCTTGCTCAACCTTTCTCATCGTGACAGCGACGCCGACCCCGAGCCGCTGGTACCGCATCGCCGCTATCGGGTGCGTATCCCGATGAACGGTATCGCTCAGCGCTTTCCGGCAGGACATCAGCTGCGCCTGTCGGTCTCGACCTCCTATTGGCCCCTGGCCTGGCTGCCGCCGGAGCCGGCTCAGGTCGACATCTACCCTGAAGGCAGCGCGCTGATACTGCCCGAGCGAACCCCGGGGGAAGAGGATCGGCGCCTGCCGGAGTTCAACGAGCCCGAAGAAGCGCCCCCGCTCAACGTGCACACCTATGCGGCCAGCGAGCACAACTGGCTGCTGCATCGCGACCTGGCGACCAAGGAGTCCACCCTCGAAGTGATCAACGATCAGGGTCATTTCCGTATCGAGGACATCGGTACCGAGGTGAGGCGCAGCACCCGCGAGTGGTATAGCACCTTCAACGACGATTTCACCTCGGCGCGCGGTGAGACCTATACCGAGCGTGCGTTCAAGCGCGACGACTGGAACGTCGAGGTTTACACGCGCACGGTGCTGAGCTGCGACGAGAGCAACTTCTACATCCACGCCCAGCTCGATGGCTATGAGGACGAGTACCGCGTCTTCTCCAAGAACTGGGAGAAGGTGATACCGCGCGACCATATGTGATCGATCCACCTCGCTCGGATGCAATAGCGCCGTGCCTCTGGGCACGGCGCTATTGTCTCGTATGGCTCACGTCTGGGCATGGCGCGTGCGAGTCGGGCGGGTGAGAGGTGGGGCCGTGAGGCTACGCTGCAAGGCAGTGCACGACGGAAAAAACCCCGGCGGGGAGCCGGGGAGGCGGGGGGCCTACGGAAATGCACTGGGTCTATCAAGAAGCGGCGCTCTTGGGAAACGGTGCGCTCAGGTCTTGGCGCGCAGGTCGCTATCCTCAGAACGCTCCAGGAACTGCTGCGTGATCTCGTCGAGGTGATTGCCGAGCCACTCTGCCATGGCCTCCTCCTCCTTGAGAATCTCTTCGCAGATCCGGGCGATCTCGGGCTTGCCCACCTTGTTGGCCGCCTGGATCAGAACCTTGTAGCTGGAGATCTCGAAGTGCTCGAAGGCGTAGCTGGCCATGGCGCCCTTGACCACTTCGTCGCCTGCCATCATGCCGCTCATGCCCTGACCGAAAGCGGCAAGCTTGCCGCCCAGGTCCTTGACGGCCGATAGGTCGGTGCCGAGCAGCGCGATACACTGCTCGATTTTCTCCGTCTGACCGCGCGTCTCGGTCAGGTGCTGCTCGATGCGCGACTTGAGCTGCGGATAATGCTCCAGGCGGCTGGCCTGGGCTTCGAGCATCTTTTCCGCCTGCTTCTCCATGGCATGCGCATCGCGCAGCCAATCTTCCAGATGTTTGGGGCTTTGCGGTTCGGTACCCATTGGTTCTCTCCTTAGGTGTCGTCCATGATGATTCCACCGGATTCACTGCGGCGGGTTGATCTGCTCTTCCTGAGCGCCGGAGTGGGGCTTGGCCGGGCCCAGCTTGGGCTCCTGGCCCTCCGGTGCCGGCTGGTTCCGCACCGAGAATTCGCCGCGACCGTCGAACGACGGGCCTTCGCTCCAGCGACCCTTGGGCGCTTCCTTGTCCAGCAGAGTGTTGAGGTAGTAGTAAGAGTGCTCCGTCGCCTCGTGTGCCTCGGGCGTGGCGTTGGGAATCGGCAGTTGGGCCTCAAGGCCGCCCATCTCCTCTATCACGGCCAGCCACTGCTGCTGATGGGCCGTATCGCGGGCGATCAGGAAGGCGAGGAAATCCTTCATGCCATGATCGTCGGTCCAGTTGTAGAGACGCGATGCCAGCACGCGACCGCCTGCCTCGGCGGTGACGTTGGCCAGCATGTCCGCACCGACGTTACCGGTGGCGTAAATGTGGCTCATGTCGAACGGCACGCCATTGGCATTTTCCGGCAGTGCGGCAAGGCCGGAGGAGAGTAGATGGCGTGGGTTGGTGCCACCCAGAATGGCGTGTACCACCGGGTCCTTGGCCGAGGCTTCCTGATAGGAGACCGGAGCACCCTCCAGGTTGAGGGCGACGGCATGGCCGAGCATCTCGATATGCGAGAGCTCCTCGGTGGCCGTCGAGATCAACATGTCGCGAATGCGGTCGTCGCCGCGAGCCCCCATGGCCTGGAAGAAGTACTGCATGGCAACCCGGATCTCGCCCTCGACGCCGCCGATCGCCTGTTGCAGCAGCATGGCGAATTCAGGGTTCGGCTTGTCGACCTTGACCGGGTATTGCAACTTCGACGAGTGATGAAACATGGTGCCTCCTGCTGCTCGACACTATGACCACCTCCAGCACGGCAGTCCCTGCCCAGACAAAGCCGGGTACGGCTTGCCTGTGAGCTGAAGGAGATGGCCGAGAGGCACAGCCTGTCGGAGCGGAACTCCGACAGGCTGTGCTCGACAAGGCGCTCAGTGGCCTTGGCTCTTGCCGCCTTTGCGGCCGGCTTCGGAGGCTTTCTGACGGTCGTTGGCAAAATTGCCCCCGCTGTTCTGACCGCCCTTCTGGCCGGCCTGAGACGCTTTCTGCGGATCGTTGGCGAAGTTACCGCCACTGCGCTGGCCGCCTTTCTGGCCCGCTGCAGAGGCTTTCTGCGGGTCGTTGGCGAAGTTGCCGCTGCTGCGCTGGCCGCCCTTCTGGCCGGCTGCGGAGGCCTTCTTCGGGTCATTGGCAAAATTGCCGGGGTTCTGGTTACGCTGTGCCATGGTCTACTCCTTGAGGTTCCGTTCGTACACGTAGTCGTGTACTGAGTACTTCCATTTACCGGGGATCCGGCACTGCTGGCGTCTGCCATCGTCTTTGAAGATAGGAGCCGGGTTTCTCCGCTATCAAGGACGTTGCTGTATCCATGTGAAACGGATGTTGTCCCATTCACGCAGCGTTGTATTGGCATGGAAGGGCGCAAGACGAATGAATGGTCGACAGCGGCTTCCATGCGCTTGGGAAGCGCCCAAGCATGGGGTAACATGCGGTGAACAATCGAATTGCCCCATGTGTGGCGGCCGTAGGCCCCGTGCTCGAGGAACCGGAGGAGAATCCATGGCCTTTGCCCAGAAATTCATCGTTGCCGATGACCATCCGCTGTTCCGCGCAGCGCTGACTCAAGCGTTGCGCCAACTGGCACCCCAGGCCGAGATCGTTGAAGCCGATACCATGGAGGCGACCAGCGAGGTGGTGACGCGTCATCCCGATGCCGATCTGATCCTGCTCGACCTGCACATGCCGGGGGCTCACGGTTTTTCCGGCCTGATTCAACTGCGCGGTCAGACGCCTGACATTCCGGTGGCGGTGGTCTCCGGCAGCGACGAGCCCCACGTGGTGCGACGCGCCATCGATTATGGCGCCTCCGGCTTCATCCCCAAGTCCTCATCCCTGCAGCTGATCGCCGAGGCGGTCGGCGAAATCCTCGACGGCGAGGTGTGGCTGCCCAAGGAGCTGGCCGACAGCCTGGGCGATGCCAACGAGGAGGAGACCCGCTTCGCCGAGGCCATCGCATCGCTGACCCCGCAGCAGTTCCGCGTGCTCAACATGCTCACCGAAGGGCTGCTCAACAAGCAGATCGCCTACGAGCTGAACGTCTCCGAGGCCACCATCAAGGCCCACGTGACCGCCATCCTGCGCAAGTTGGGGGTGCACTCCCGCACCCAGGCTGTGATTGCAGCCCAGAAACTCGAGGTCGAGCCGCCCAAGGTCGAGTCCTGACCGACCAGCGACAGGCAGCCCCAAGCGCAACGACCGCCGGATGACAGCATCCGGCGGTCGTTGCGTTTGGGGCGTTGCGTTTTGAGCATTACGGTTGGGTAGGATCAACCTTCCTGTCGGGCTGCCCGGCTGGCCTGCAACGTGCGGGTCAGCAGGGCGCGCAGAGCGGCGGGGCGCACCGGCTTCTGCAGCAAGTGGTAGCCGCTGCGGCGAATCACCTCGGCCACCTCTTCGGTGCGGTCGGCGGTGATCACGATGCCCGGCACGGCGCTCTCCAGTCTCTCGCTCAATGCCTCGAGCGCCATCAGGCCGGTCACTTCGTTGTCGAGGTGGTAGTCGGCCAGGATGGCGTCCGGCTCGCCGTCGAGGTTGCGCAGCACCGACTTGGCGCCGCCGATGGTGGTCGCGGTATAGACCTCGCAGCCCCAGCCGGAGAGCATCGCCTTCATGCCTTCGAGAATCAGCGTCTCGTTGTCGATGCACAGCACGCGGGTGCCGACCAGCTTGTTGCCCACGCGGCGCGACGAGGCGGCCTCCTCTGCGCGCTCGGTATCGCTGCGTGGCGCCACCACCGGCACGCTGACGGAGAACATGGTGCCGATGCCTTCGCGGGAGAAGACCCTGATCGGATGGTCGAGTACCCGGCTCATGCGGTCGGCTATGGAGAGGCCAAGCCCCAGCCCCTTTTCGCTCTCCTTGTGCCGCGATGCCTGATCCAGGCGGCGGAACTCCTGGAAGATCTCCGCCTGTTTGGATTCGGGAATGCCCGGGCCGGAGTCCCACACCTCGATGGTCAGGCGTGACCCACGGCGCCGGCAGCCCAGCAGCACGCGACCCTCCTGGGTATAGCGCAGCGCGTTCGAGAGGAAGTTCTGAACGATTCGGCGCAGCATCTGCGGGTCGCTGTCGACCCAGATTCGCGTCGGCACCACCACCAGGTCGAGGCCGCGCTCTTCGGCCATCACCTCGAACTCGGCGCGCAGCGGCCGGAAGATGTCCGCCAGGGCAAAGTGGCTTCGCCGCGGCGTCAGAGCGCCGGCATCGAGCTTGGAGATGTCGAGCAGGGTGCCGAGCAGCTCCTCGGCGGCCTGCAGCGAGTTGTCGATATGGCCGATGGTACGCTTCATGTCCACCGCGTCCATCTCGTTGGAGAGGGCCGAGGTGAACAGGCGCGCGGCGTTAAGTGGCTGCAGCAGGTCGTGGCTGGCAGCGGCCAGGAAACGGGTCTTGGAAGCGTTGGCATCCTCGGCCACCTGCTTGGCCTGACGCAGCGCCTGCTCGGCCTCGGCCCGCACCCGGTTCTCCTGGCGCAGCGCTGTGTTGGCTTCCGACAGCGCCTGAGTACGCTCGCGTACCCGCTCCTCCAGGGTCTCGTTGGTCTCCTTGAGCGCGATCTCGGCCAGGCGCCGCTCGGTGATGTCCTGGTAGAGCGAGAAAAAGCCGAGGATGGCGCCGCTGTCGCCGAAGTGCGGGGTATAGGTCACCAGCATGTAGCGCAGATCGTCGCCGAGGTGCATCGACACTTCGAAGCTGACCCGCTCGCCGGCCAGGGCCCGGCGTATCCAGGGCTCGCGCTCCTGCGCCATCTCGTCGCTGATGACGGCGTTGACGTGCTTGCCGATGACTTCGTTGCGGTCGATGCCGAAGGCCTGCTCGTAGGCACGGTTGGTAAAGAGGTAGCGGCACTCCTTGTCGAAGTAGGCGATCAGCGCCGGCACGTTGTCGGTGTAGATACGGATGTTGTTCTCGGAGCGAATCAGCGCTTCCTCGATGCGCTTCTGCTGGGTGATGTCCTGATAGGTATAGACGAAGCCGCCGCCCGGCATGGGGTTGCCCTGCACCTCGAGGACACTGCCGTCCTGGCGGTAGCGCACGTAGCGATGGGGCTGGCCGTCGCGGATATTGTCGATCAGCAACTGCACGTGCTCTTCCGGATCGCCGGGGCCGTATTCGCCGTTGTGGGCGTTGTAACGGAAGATCTTGTCGATCGGCGCACCCACGCGGATCAGATGGTCGGGGAAACGGAACAGCTCCAGATAGCGCTGGTTCCACACCACCAGGCGCATGTTCTGATCGACCACGCTGATACCCTGGTTGATGTTCTCGATGGTGGCCTGCAGCAGGGCCCGGTTGAACTCCAGCACCTGCGAGGCTTCGTCGACGATGGAGATCACGTCGGAGATGCCGATGCCGCGGCCCTGCAGCGCCGAGTTGACCACGATGCGCGCCGAGGAGGCGCCAAGTACCGAAGCCAGGAAGCGCTCGGTGAACTGGATCACGTCGATGGAGGCACGGTTGCCGTCTTCCAGCGGCTTGCCGGTGCGCCGGGCGTAGTCGTCGAAAGCACGGGCCACCTGACCGGCACCAAGGAAGCGCTCGCACAGCACCTTGAGATCGCCCACCGTAGTGGCGCCGGTCCAGGGGCGGTTGACCGAGGTCTGGCGGGTCTCGACGCTGTCGACGAACAGCGAGGCCTGAATACGCTCGACCACACGCTGCGAGGTGATCTGGGAGACGAAGATGTAGCAGAACAGGTTGATGCCGAGCGAGAGCATCACGCCGTGAGTGAAGGCGTCGCCGAAATTGAGCCCGAACAGCGCGGTGGGTGTCAGCCAGGGGTGGCCGAAGGGGCCGCCACTCAGCCACTGGGCAGGCAGCACGCCGCCCTGGATCATCGCCGGCATCAGGAGGCTGTAGGCCCAGATGGCAAAGCCGGCGTTCATGCCCACGATCACGCCCAGACGGTTGCCGCGCTTCCAGTAGAGCCCGCCGATCAGGGCCGGGGCGAATTGGGCCGCGGCGGCGAAGGAGAGCATGCCGATCGACGCCAGCGAGGTGAATTCGCCGATCAGCTGATAGAAGCCATAGGCCAGGGCCAGAATGACGCAGATGGTGATGCGGCGGGCCTTGAGTACCAACCGACCGTAGTCGCGCGGTCTGGCATCGAGCCAGCGCATACGGAACAGCAGCGGTATCACGATCTCGTTGGAGATCATGATCGACACCGCCACCGTGGCCACGATCACCATGCCGGTGGCTGCCGAGAAACCGCCGATGTAGGTGAGCAGGGTCAGCCACTGCTGCTCGGCGGCCATGGGCAGCGCCAGCACGAAGGTATCGGGTTCCACCGAGCCGTCGGGGAACAGGGCCAGGCCGGCGGCGGCGATGGGCAAAATGAAGAAGGCAAACGCCACCAGATAGAGCGGAAACAGCCAGCGCGCCTTGGCGGCATCGCTGGGGTGCGTGTTCTCCACCACGGCGACGTGGAACTGGCGCGGCAAACAGAAGATCGCCAGCATGGCCAACAGCGTCTGGGCCCAGAAGCCGCGGCCGAAGTTCTGGTCGGCCAATTGGCGCTGCAGTTCCAACTGGGTATCGGCCAGCGCCATCAGCTCGCCGAGCCCGCCGAACATGCCCCAGGTGACGTAGGCGCCCAGGATCAGGAAGGCCAGCAGCTTGACCATCGACTCGAAGGCGACGGCGTGGATCAGGCCCTCATGGTGCTCGGTAGCGTCGGTGTGGCGGGTACCGAACAGAATGGCGAAAGCGGCCATGACCAGGGCGACGAAGAACGCCGTATCGGCGAAAACCGGCGTATGGGTGATGTCGGCCGCATCCGTCAGTACGGCGAAGGAGGTCGCCACGGCTTTCAGCTGCAAGGCGATGTAGGGCAGCGTGCCGATCAGTGCCACCAGACTGGCGAAGGCGGCCAGCGACTGCGTCTTGCCGTAACGCGAGGCGATGAAGTCGGCGATCGAGGTGATGTTCTGGCGCTTGGCCACGCGAATCATCTTGGCCAGGATCGGCCAGAACAGCAGGAAGGTGAGGATCGGACCCACGTAGATGCTGGCGAACGACCAGCCGGCGGTGGCTGCCTGGCCCACCGCGCCGTAGAAGCTCCAGGAGGTGCAGTAGATGGCCAGCGCCAGTATGTAGATAGCCGGACGTTTGCGGCTCGAGCCGCGCTGGCGTGCGTTACGGTCGCCCAGCCAGGCGATGCCGAACAGAACGGCGATATAGAGCAGCGAAACGGCGATCAGCAGCCAGCCGGCAAACATTCTATCTCCCCCCGGTAACTGCTCACCATTCTAAAGCGATATCGACCCGAGAACACTCGGGCCGACAGGACAGCGCAAGACGCCCTGCCGACGGTTCGACGCTACCAGGGGGAGCAGACTGCCTCGAGCAGGCGTGAACCCTCGTTGAGCCGGCGCATGCCCTCGGTGCGGGGCTGGCGGCTCTCTTCGCTCAGCGGCACCATTTCGGCCGTGGTGCAGTTCATCAGATAGGGCTGATGAGTCAGGCGGTCGACGTACTCCTTCTCGAAGCGATAGAGGATGAATTCGACCAACTGCTGGTCGTTCGCCTCGCGCGGCACCATGCTGCTCTGGTCGACCACACTGAAGGCCACCGTGAGCGGATACAGGTAGGTCCAGGGACGCCACGGCATGCTGTCCTGCTCGGTGTGGACCACCCGGGCCGTGGGTGGCAGCTGCTCCAGCTTGTGGTCGAGCCAGGAGTATTCGTAGTGGATCTGGTAGCCCAGCATGCCCAGCCCGGCAAACACTGGGATGATCCACTTTGGCAGCCGTTTGCCGCTGGCCACGCGCAGTATCAGGCCAATTCCCGCCGCCCCCAAGGCGGCGAAGATCGCCGCGATCAAGTGCCATATCATGACGCCACCTTTATCAATGCAATCGGGCTTCCCGGTGGGAAGCCCGATCTGGTTCGGTTCCCGGCCCTGGGGCAGGGCCGGGGGGTGATTATGGCTTAGTGGCCGGTGGCTGCGCCAGCGCCTTTCGGATAGCGCACGCTTTCGACCAGTTCCTGGATCTCCTGCGGCGGCTCCTCGGTGGCGCTGGATACCGCGTAGGCCACGGCGAAGTTGATCATCGCACCCACTGCACCGAAGGAGAGCGGTGAGATGCCGAACAGCCAGTTGGATTCGACGTTCGCCAGCATGTTGGTGCCGGGAATGAAGAACCAGCCCAGGTAGGTGAAGATGTACAGCAGGGTGGAAAGCAGGCCGGCCAGCATGCCGCAGATGGCGCCCTTGCTGTTCATCCGGGTGGAGAAGATACCCATCATCAGCACCGGGAACAGCGAGGCGGCGGCGATGCCGAAGGCGAGTGCTACCACCTGGGCCGCGAATCCTGGCGGATTGAGGCCGAGGTAGGTCGCCAGCAGGATGGCGCCGGCCATGGAGATCCGTGCCGCCAGCATTTCGCCTTTCTCGGAGATGCTCGGGTTGATGGTGTTCTTGATCAGGTCATGACTGATGGCGGAAGAGATCGCCAGCAGCAGGCCTGCCGCGGTGGAGAGTGCCGCCGCGATACCGCCCGCTGCGATCAGGCCGATGACCCAGCCCGGCAGGTTGGCGATTTCCGGGTTGGCCAGTACCAGGATGTCGTTGTTCACCGTCAGTTCGTTGCCTTCCCAGCCAAGCTCGCTGGCGATGGGCTGGAAGCCCGGGTTGGCATCGTTGTACATCTGGATGCGGCCGTCGTTGTTGTGATCGGTGAAGGTGATCAGGCCGGTGTCTTCCCAGGTGCGGATCCAGTCAGGACGCTCCTCGTAGAGGATCGGGTTGGCCAGTGCCTCCTGGTAGTCTTCCACCTGTCCGGCCATTTCCGGGAAGATGGTGGTGGCCAGGTTGAGGCGCGCCATGGAGCCCACGGCCGGTGCGGTCAGGTAGAGCAGGGCGATGAACACCAGTGCCCAACCGGCGGACCAGCGTGCATCGGCCACCTTCGGTACGGTGAAGAAGCGGATGATGACGTGGGGCAGACCGGCGGTACCGATCATCAGCGACAGGGTGAACAGCACCATGTTGAGCTTGTTGTCGACGTCGGCAGTGTAGTCGCGGAAGCCCAGCGCCGTTACCACCTCGTCGAGCTTGGCCAGCAGCGGCACGCCGGATTCGGTGTGGGTGCTGAACATGCCGAACATCGGGATGGGGTTGCCGGTCAGCTGCATGGCGATGAACACGGCAGGGATGGTATAGGCGATGATCAGTACGATGTACTGGGCCACCTGAGTGTAGGTAATACCCTTCATGCCGCCGAATACCGCATACAGGAAGACGATGCCTGCCGCGATCCAGATACCGGTGCTGCTGGGTACTTCGAGGAAGCGTGAGAAGGCCACGCCGGCGCCGGTCATCTGACCGATAACGTAGGTCACCGAGGCCACGATCAAGCAGATTACCGCGACCACGCGGGCAGTCTTGCTGTAGAAGCGGTCGCCGATGAAGTCGGGCACGGTGAACTTGCCGAACTTACGCAGGTAAGGGGCAAGCAGCATGGCCAGGATGACGTAGCCGCCGGTCCAGCCCATGAGGAAGGTAGAGTTGGCGTAGCCGCCGGAAGCCAGCAGACCGGCCATGGAGATGAAGGACGCCGCTGACATCCAGTCGGCCGCCGTGGCCATGCCGTTGGTGACCGGATGGACGCCGCCGCCGGCGACGTAGAAGTCCTTAGTGGAGCCGGCTCGTGCCCAGATGGCGATGCCGATATAGAGAGCGAACGAGCCGCCCACGAAGAGCAGGTTGATGGCAAACTGACTCATGCTGGTTTACTCCCCCAGGCCGAACTTCTGGTCGAGCTTGTTCATCTTCCAGGCATAGAAGAAGATCAGGCCGATAAAGGTGAGAATGGAGCCCTGCTGAGCGAACCAGAACCCGAGGTCGGTGCCGCCGATCGGTATCCCCGAGAGCAGGGGCCGAAACAGCATGGCGCAGCCGTAGGAAACGAACGCCCAGACGATCATGCATCCGGTTATGAGGCGTACGTTTGCCTTCCAGTATTCAGCAGCATTGATCTTGTCATCTGCCATAGTGATGCTCTCCACTTGTTGTTAAAGGTTGGGGAAGTCGCACAGAGAGATGCCATATTTCATCAGGGGGTTGCACTGAGCGAGTCGAATCGGGTGCATGAACGAAGGCCTGTCGGCGCCCGAGGATCCCTTGCTCCCTGCGTACATCCGCGCTTCCCGCTACGACCGGTTATCCATTAGTCGAGTCGCGTTATCCAGGTGCGATCACCCTGTATGACTCATGAGCAATACTGGTCAATAAACTCAAAAAATAAAATCCCAGACTTTGGTATCATGAGTAAATTGTAATAGAAGGGTGTTTGTAATTTTTCTTTATTTTCAGTGGTTTGTGTTTGTCTGTTGTCATGTTTTCAGGTGGCTGAGGAGTCAGTGATAGGACGATTGTCTAGCATTGAACTTTTGTCTATTAGCTGTTTGGTTTAGGGGGTGTCTTCCTCTTCAAGTGGTGCAGACGTTCTGGAAAAGAGTTCTTTGGACGTTGGTCTAGGTTATCTCCTAAATCTTGGGGCTGTTATCCTGCCTCGAGGATGCAAGCAGTGCTTCTGCCAAGGCTTCGAAGGAAAGCAGCGCTGCTATTGTTGTTGGAAGCGACAGGGACGTGTAGGAAAAAGTCCGGGAGTATCTCGTAAAACGACCGGGCTGCCAGATTTCCCTGCGGGCTCGCTCGGCTGCCGGTGTCGCTGCCCGGCGCTCCCGGTATTCGCGATGAACCGAGGCATGGTGGCCGCACCACGGGGGTAACGAGATGGTCGATGTCGATCTTTCCCAACCACCTTTCTCCTTTCTTGATGAGGCGGGGCGGGAGCGCATCCGTCATGGCATCGACCTGGCCTATTTCGACCGCGACGAGATCATTCTCGAGACCGGCCAGCCGGGAGAGTACGTCTTCCTCATTCACAAGGGGGAAGTGGCGGAGCTGGATGCCACCCAGCCCGGCGCGCGTGAGCGCATCGGCCACTACACGGCGGGCGATCTTTTCGGTGCCATCAGCATTCTCAACGGCAAGAGCCGCTATCGTTTTCGCGCCGAGCAGGAGAGTCTCTGCTATCTGCTGCCCAAGGCGCTGTTCCTGCAGCTGTGCGACGACTGCCCGGCCTTTGCCGAATTTTTCCGCCAGACCCTGGCACACAAGGCCCGGCTGCTGACCGAGCAGCGCGCCGAAGGCGGTGTGACCATGGCCGGCTTCATGCTGGCCCGGGTCAGCGAGTGCATGCGCCCGCCGCTGTGCATGTCTGCCGAGACCACCATCGCAGAGGCGGTGTCGAGATTGCATGAGAGCCATGCCGACAGCCTGTTGGTGGAAGGCCCCGGCGGTGCCGGCATGGTGACCAAGACCGATCTGCTCAATGCACTGGTGTTGAAGGGGCTGGAGAAGGAGAGCCCGCTGCAGGCCATTGCCAACTTCGAGCTGGTGACGGTAAGTCCCGGCCAGTACCTGTTCGAAGTGCTGGTCATGATGACCCGCTTCAAGGTGGAGCGGGTCGTGGTCATGGAGCAGGAGCGTCCCATCGGCGTGGTCGAGCTCACCGACGTGCTCAGCTATTTCTCCAGCCGCAGCTACGTGGTGAGCCTGCAGGTGGAACAGGCGGACAGTCTCGATGCCCTTTACCGTGCCAGCCGGCGCACCCCCGAGCTGGTCAAGGCGCTGATGGCCCAGGGCGTCAAGCTGCGCTTTGCCATGGGACTGCTGGCGGCGCTCAATGGGCGCATCATGTCCAAGGCGTGGGGCTTTCTCATCGACGAGCGCTATCACCGTGACAGCTGCCTGATGGTGATGGGCAGCGAGGGTCGCGGCGAGCAGATCCTCAAGACCGATCAGGACAACGGCCTGATTCTCGCCGACGGGCTCGAGTGGCCGGATGTGGGCGAACAGATGCAGCGTCTCACCGAGACCTTGATCGAGCTCGGCTACCCGCCTTGCCCCGGCAACATCATGGTCAACAATCCGGAGTGGGTGGGTAGCGTCTCACAGTGGCGCGAACGCATCGCGCGCTGGGCCGAGAAGCGCGATGGCGACAGCTTGATGAAGCTGGCCATCATGCTCGACTCCCACTCGGTGGCCGGCAACCCGGCGCTGCTCGACCGCGTGCGCCAGTCGCTGTTCGAGCAGTGTTCTCGTGATGAGCTGCTGCTCTCCTACTTTGCGCGTACGGCGCTGCGCTTCTCCACCCCGTTGACCCTGTTCGGCTCGCTGAAGAAGCCGCAGCACGGGATCGACATCAAGAAGGGCGGCATCTTTCCTATCGTTCACGGCGTACGCACCATGGCGCTGGAGCGACGCATCCAGCCGACCTCGACGCTCGAGCGGCTCGAGGCCCTGGCCGCGGACGGACGGCTGGAGGCGCGGGTGGCCGAGGATCTCGCCGAGGCGTTATCGCTGTTCACCGAACTGCGCCTGAAACAGCAGCTCGAGCGTCTCGATGGCGAACCCAACGGCAAGAGCCCCGATCGGGTCGTGGTCCAGCAGTTGTCGTCGCTGGAGCGTGACCTGCTGCGTGAGGCATTGCATATCGTCAAGGACTTCAAACAGAGCCTGTCGCAACGCTATCACCTCGAATACACCTGAGGACGTTGCACAGCCGAGGACAAAAGGAGGTTTGCCATGTTTCGCGCCCTGCGCCGTGCCAACGACCGCCGCCGTCATGCCGGCGGCGAGTACGGCTGGCTGTTCCATCCCTATACCGGGGATGAGCTGGTGGCCATCGACTGCGAAACCACCGGCGTCGATACGCGTACCGCCGAGCCCGTCTCCATCGGGGCGGTCAAGGTGCGCGGTGACAGGGTGCTCACCAGCGAGTCCCTCGACCTGCGCTTGAAACGCCCTGCCACGCTGACCGGCGACTCCATTCGTGTGCATGGCCTGCGCGGAGTCGATCTCGACGATGGCGAGAGCCTCGATGAGGCCCTGGTGAAATTGCTCGACTTCATCGGCAACCGGCCGCTGTTGGGGTGGCGGCTCGACTTCGACCTGGCCATCCTCAACCGTCAAATTCGCCCCCGCTTCGGCTTCGACCTGCCCAATACCTGTATCGACGTGGCGCAGCTGTATCATCGCCAACTGCGTCGCAGTGTCATGGAGCCCGAGCCTCGCGCCCAGCGTTTCGAGACGGTGGCAGCAGCGCTGGACGTGCCGGTGATGGGGCGCAATACCGCACTCGGCGATGCCGTGACCACGGCGCTGATGTACCTACGCCTGGAGCGGACCGGAATGCCCGAACGACAAGAGGCATGAGCCGCTGAATCGCTGCTGCGGCGTCGCCTTCGGACGGTGTCGATGGTAGGATTGCCACCCATCCTTCACCATGCCCTGGCAGCCCGTGACCATGCAAGACGCCGTGACTTTCGATCCCACCACCGTCGATGACGACACCCGTCAACAGCGCGACGAGGTGAGCGAGGCGAGTTCGCCGCTGGCTGCACTCGACGCCAAGCAGCGCCGCGAGTTCAACAAGCTGCAGAAGCGTCTGCGGCGTCAGGTGGGCAACGCGATCATCGATTACGGCATGATCCACGAAGGCGACCGGGTCATGGTCTGCCTGTCGGGGGGCAAGGACAGCTATACGCTGCTCGAGATTCTGCGTAACCTGCAGCGCAATGCGCCGGTGAACTTCTCGCTGGTGGCGGTGAATCTCGACCAGAAGCAGCCCGGCTTCCCCGAGCACGTGCTGCCCGAGTATCTCGAGCGCATCGGCGTCGAATACTACATCCTCGAGCGCGATACCTATTCGGTGGTCAAGGAGAAGACGCCGGAAGGCAAGACCACCTGTGCGCTCTGCTCGCGCCTGCGGCGTGGCTCGCTGTACGGCTTTGCCGAGGAGATCGGCGCGACCAAGGTGGCGCTTGGCCACCATCGTGAGGACATTCTCGAGACGCTGTTCCTCAACATGTTCTATGGCGGCAGCCTCAAGGCCATGCCGCCCAAGCTGCTCTCCGACGATGGCAAGAACATCGTCATCCGCCCGCTGGCCTACTGCCGCGAGGCGGACATCGCCGAGTTCGCAAGGCTGATGGAGTTCCCCATCATCCCCTGCAACCTGTGCGGCTCCCAGCCCAACCTGCAGCGCCAGGTGGTCAAGGAGATGCTGGCCGAGTGGGAGCGCAAGAACCCCGGGCGCCTCGAGACCATGTTCAAGGCGGTGACCAACGTGGCGCCGTCGCAGCTGGCCGACCGTGAGCTGTTCGACTTCGAAGGGCTCGAGGCCAAGCAGGCCAGGATGCAGGAGCGGCGCATCGATGCCCTGGATCTGTCGAACGACGGCTGAGCCGATAGCCCGCCCAAACGCAAACCGCCCGGCCTAGGCCGGGCGGTTTGCGTTTGCTCGCGGATGTCGTGGGGCTCAGTGGTCGTCCTGGGCCTGGGCCACCAGCGCCTCGAGATTGAGAATGTTCACTTCGCGACCCGACACCTCGACCAGCCCCTGCTGCTGGAAGCGGCCGAGAATGCGACTCACGGTCTCTACGGCCAGCCCCAGGTAGTTGCCGATATCGGCCCGTGACATGGAGAGGCGGAAGCTGTAGGGCGAGTAGCCGCGGCGACGGAAGCGGTCCGACAGGCTGGTGAAGAAACTGGCCAGACGCTGGTCGGCGGTCTTGCGCGACAGCAGGCGCATCATCTTGCGATCGTCGCGCAGCTCCTTGCTCATGCTGCGATAGAGCTGGCCACGCAACTCCGGCAGCTGTTCGGAGAGATGGTCGAGCCGGTCGAAGGGAATCTCACACACCGTGGTGGTCTCGAGTGCGATCACGCTACCGGGATAGGTCTGCTCGTCGATACCGTCGAGGCCGACCAGCTCGCTGGGCAGATAGAAGTTGGTGACCTGATCCTCACCGGAGCCCTCGGTGGTGATCTGCTTGAGACTGCCGGAGCGAACGGCGAAGACGCTGCTGAAGGCGCTGCCCTGGCGGAACAGGGATTCCCCTTTCTTCAGTGGAGAGCGACGCCGAATGATGGCATCGAACTGCTCCATGTCCTCGATTTCCAGAGCGAGAGGCAGGCACAGTGAACTCAGGCTGCAGTTCTGGCAGCGAGTTTCATGCAGCAGTGAACGCCGCTTGCCGAGCGCATTGGCCGCGTTTACCGGCATGCTCCACCTCCTTGATCATTGTCATTAAGGCATTATGGAACATTATTGGTGCAGGTAAAATGCCCCTTGCGACCTTTGGCCGCAACACCTTGCGGAACCTTGAGAAATGATCTTCTGACTTAAACGATTCGGGAGTGCTGAGAGTCGGGCTGCCGTGGCAGCCTGGCATCGAAGGCCATGGCAAGGTGCCGGATCAGCAAGCGGCCCAAGGGGGTGGCAATCAGGCGAGGCCCATCCCAGACGACCAGTCCGTCACGCTGGGGCATCTCGAGGCGAGCCAGAGCGTCCGTCAGATAGCGTGGCGCGTCGATGCCGAAGGTCTCGCTCAGCTCATTGAAGTCGAGTTCCATGTCGCACATTAGTCGTTCGATGGCGTGCCGCCTGACCCGATCGTCGAAGGAGAGACGAATGCCACGCGCCGTGGGCAGATGACTGGCGTCCAGCGCTTGCTCGTAGGCAGCGAGAGTGACGTGATTCTGCGAATAGACGTCGTCCATGCAGGAGATCGCCGACACGCCAAGCCCGATCAGGTCGCACTGCGCATGGCTGGAGTAGCCCTGGAAGTTGCGCTGCAGGGTGCCTTCACGCTGCGCGATGGCAAGACTGTCGCTGGCTCTGGCGAAGTGGTCCATGCCGATGTGCACATAGCCTGCTTCGGTCAGCATGGCGATGGTGATGCGCAGCATGGCCAGTTTTTCCTCGGGCGCGGGCAGGTCCCCTGCGTTGATGTGACGCTGGGCCGCGAAGCGCTCCGGCATGTGGGCATAGTTGAAGATCGATAGCCGTGCCGGGGCCATGGCGATCACCTGCTCCAGCGTGGCGGCAAAGCTGTCGCGGGTCTGCAAGGGCAGGCCGTAGATGAGATCCAGATTGAGCGAACGAAAACCGAGGCGGTCGGCTTCATCGATCAACGCCTCGGTCAGGATGCGTGGCTGGACCCGATTGATGGCCCGTTGCACCCGGGGATCGAGATCCTGCACGCCGAGACTTAGGCGGTTGAAGCCCAGGGCCTGTAGATGGCGCAGGGTGAAGACGTCGGCCTCGCGGGGGTCGATCTCGATGGCATAGTCGCGGTCGCGGGCGCTGGAAAGGCCGAAGCGGGCGTCGAGGCGGTCGATAAGATCGCTCATCTGATCGAGGCTCAGGAAGGTTGGCGTCCCGCCGCCCCAGTGCAACTGAGCCACTTCCCTCCGCGTATCCACATGCGGCTTGATCAGCACCATCTCGCGGTCCAGGCGAGAGATGTAGGGCTCCGCCACCTTGGTGGTCTTGGTCGCGACCTTGTGACAGCCGCAGTAGTGGCAGGCCTTGCGACAGAACGGGATATGCACGTAGATCGACAGCGGCCTGCCGTCGGCGTTGCTGCGCGCCAGCGCTGCCTGATAGTCCGGCTCGGTGATGTCCGAGCCGAACGACAGGGCGGTGGGATACGAGGTATAGCGAGGCCCGTGGGTGTCGTAGCGCCGCAGCAGGGCCGCGTCCCAGATGAAGGGATCGGCCATCGTTCGAGTCATGGATGGCGCAGGGACGGACATGAAGGCACTCCCAAGACGAACTGTAGGGACAATGCTAGCCGTACCCTCTCACTGCCGGGTTGAGCTGCGTCAAAATGGCGTGAGAATAGCGTGTCGGAGGAGCTGCTTCAGTGGCCTGGCGCACCCAGCGGCAGCAGCATGGTGAGCTGCCACACGGCAAAGCCGATGATGGTCAGCGCGGCCAGGGCGCGGGTTGCCGGGTGCCGGATCAGGGCGCCCAACTGACGCGCGGCGAAGCCGGTCACCAGCAGCGAGGGCAGGGTGCCGAGACCGAAGGCCGCCATCAGCGAGGCGCCGAACAGCGGATCGGCCGTGGCCAGACTCCAGGCCAGCATGGAATAGACCAGCCCGCACGGCAGCCAGCCCCAGACGGCACCGAGCGCGATGGCCTGTGGTACCTTCACTACGGGCATCAGGCGCTTGCCGAAGGGCTCCAGGTAGCGCCAGAGATGGCGGCCGAGCGCCTCCACCCTGAGCAGACCCTTCCACCAGTTGGCGATGTAGAGCGCCATCAGAATCAGCATGATGGCGGCGAATGCCTGCAGGCCCGCGCGGGCTGCCGGCGTCAGCGCCACCAGGGTGCCGAGCGAGGCGACCAGGGCACCGGCGACCATGTAGCTCAGGATACGGCCCAGGTTGTAGCCGAGCAGCAGCCCCGAGAGCCGGGCGGGGCTGCGCATGCTGGGGGGCACGGCGAAGGTCAGTGCGCTCATGATGCCGCCGCACATGCCGATGCAGTGCGCGCCACCGAGCAGGCCGAAGACGAAGGCCGCCAGCAGTGGCGGCAGGCCGAGGCCCGTCGGGTCCATCAGCGCTTCGCCGGCCCGTCGTCACTCTTCTCGGCTGGCTGGCGCCGTGCCGCCTGACGACGCTTTTCGCGCTCTTCCGCGGGTAGGTCGTTCTTGTCCTCGTCGAAGAGGATGCGATGGGCGGGGCCTTCCAGATCCTCGAACTGGTCGTTTTTCACCGCCCAGAAGAAGGCCCACACGGCCAGGCCGAGCAGAACCAGCGAGAGTGGAATGAGCAGGTACAGAATGGTCATGCGTTCACCAGTCGTGCTTCGGAAGCCGGCACCGGAGCAGGGCGCAGCCGGAAGCGGTTGAGCCGCAGCGCATTGCCCACCACCACCAGCGAGCTGCCCGACATGCCCAGCGCCGCGACCCAGGGCGGCACGATACCGATGGCGGCCAGCGGCAGCGCCGAGAAGTTGTAGCACACCGACCAGATCATGTTCTGGCGCATGATGCGCCGGGTGGCGCGGGCGATCTCGATGGCTTCGACGATACGCAACAGACGCGGGCTCAGCAACACGGCGTCGGCGCTGGTGCGGGCCAGATCGGTAGCGCCGTTCATGGCGATCGACACGTCGGCGCCGGCCAGCACCGGGACGTCGTTGATACCGTCGCCGATCATGGCGACCTTCTCGCCGGCCGCCTGGCACTCGCGAATGCGCGCCAGCTTGCCCTCCGGACTGGCGCCGGCCTGCCAGGTCTCGATGCCCAGCTGCTCGGCCATGCCGCGCACGGCCTCAGTGGTATCGCCGGAGAGCAGCTCGACCTGGATGCCGCGGGATTTCAGCTCGGCGACGGTTTCCGCCGCGTCTTCGCGCAGCCTGTCGCGTAGGGCGAACCAGACGCGGGGCTCGCCCTCTTCGCCGAGCAGCAGCCACTGGCCTTCCCCCGGTGGCGTCAGGACACGGTCCGGCGCAACGAAGTCGGCGCGTCCCAGGCGCCAACGCTTGCCGTCTATCACGCCCTCGACCCCCTGACCGGTGCGGCTGGCTCTGTCGCTGGCATCCACCGTGGCCTGGCGCCAGGGACGGAAAGCGCGGGCGATGGGGTGCTCCGAATGGGCTTCCAGGGCGGCGGCGACGGTACGTGCCCGCTCGGCTGTGATGCCGTCGAGGGGGCGGGTGTCGATGAGCTGCATTTCGCCGCAGGTGAGGGTGCCGGTCTTGTCGAAGATCACCCGGTCGACCTGGGACAGCGACTCGATGGCGTCGGCACGGGTGATCAGTATGCCTCGACGGCGCAGCTGACCGTGCCCCGCGGTGAGTGCGGTGGGCGTGGCCAGCGCCAAAGCGCAGGGGCAGGTCACCACCAGTACCGAGAGCATCACCCACAGCATGCGGCTGGGGTCGATGAACCACCAGGCGGTGGTCACGCAGACGGTCACCACCAGCAGACGCAGCACGAACAGGTGCGACATGCGGGCGGCGAGCTGGGCCAGGCGCGGGCGGCTGGCGAAAGCGCGGTCGGTGAGGTCGACGATGCTGGCCACCCGCGCGTCCTTGCCGGCGTGGGTCACGCGAATCACCAGCGGGCTCTCGATGTTCTGACTGCCGCCGGTGACGCTGTCGCCGACGCGCCGGATCACTGGCAGGTACTCACCGGTGAGCATCGACTCATCGAGGCTCGACTCGCCCTCTTCGATGAGGCCGTCGGCGGGGACCCCGTGGCCGGGCTTGACGATCACCCGGTCGCCGGCGACGAGCTCGCTGGCCGGCAGGATACGCTCCTCGCCGTTGGCCTCCAGACGCACCGCCGAGAGCGGCAGGGCACCGGCCATGACGTTGCCCGTATGGCCGCTGCGGCGCCGCGCGCGGGCTTCCACATAGCGTCCGAATAGCAGGAAGAAAGTGAACATCGCCACCGAGTCGAAGTACACCTCGCCGGTGTCGGCGATCACCGCATAGCCGCTGGCCAGGTAGGCTCCACCGATGGCGATGGAAACGGGGACGTCCATGCCCAGCACGCGGGTGCGCAGATCGCGCACGGCGTTGCGGAAGAAGGGCATGGCCGAGAAGAACACCACCGGTGTGGCCAGGGCGAACGACAGCCAGTGGAAGAGAGCGTAGAAGTCTGCGCTGATCTCGCCCGGTGCGGCCATGTAGATGGGGATGGAGAACATCATCACCTGAGCCATGCCCACCGCCGCCACGATCAGCCGGCGGATGTTCATGCGCTCCTCGAACTGCAGCCGCTGCTGGGCGGCATCCGGCTCGTAGGGTTGGGCGCTGTAACCGATGGCGGCCATCTCGGCGAGAATGCGCGACAGCTTGAGGCGTGCCGGGTCCCAGGCCACGCGGACGCGATGGTGGCTCAGATTGACGGCGCTGGAGGTGACGCCCTCCAGATCGTTGAGGCGGTGCTCGATCAGCCAGGCGCAGGCGGCGCAGGTAATGCCGTCCACCGCCAGGGTGGCATACACGCGTTCGCCGTCGGCTTCGGCGTGGACGAACTGACGCTGCAGGCCGGGGTCGTCGAATACCGCCCAGGTCTCGGCCTTGACCGCCTGGCGCTCGTCGGGGCGCTCGGGCAGCTCGGTGCGAAAGCGGTAGTAGCTGCCAAGCCCGCCGTCGACGATGGCGTGGGCCACCGCCTCGCAGCCGGGGCAGCACAGCGGGTGTTCACGCTCGTCGAGCGTGATCGACCAGGGCGCCCCGGCGGGCACCAGGCTGCCGCAGTGGTAGCAGCTATCGATGGCGGCTTCGGCCGCGCTGGCTGGGTGGCTCATGTCGGCGCTTGGCAAGGCGAGCGAAGGCGATCAACCACGCGACGGCAGTCCGGGCGTCAGCTCGAACTCGTCGTCGCTGGGGAAGCTGCCTTCGCCGACCAGACGCCACTCGGGATGTTCCGCGCTGGGGTGAAGCTGCAGATACCAGCGATAGCGCAGGTTGTCCGGCGCTTGGCCCAGGTAGCGGCCATCGCGCACGTGCTCCAGCACGATTTCCTGGTCGCGGTCGCCCACGGTGGGGAAGAGCAGCTTCAGGTAGAGTCGCTCGGGGCGCTCTGCACCGTCGAGCTGAACGATGATGTCGCTGGTCATGGGATCGATACGCAGGTTGGCAACCAGGTCGAGCTCCTCGGCACGCTGCTGCTTGGCCAGCACCATGTTGATGGCGCGGCCGTGCTCGTAGTAATCCTCCTGCACCAGGCCGTCGGCGGTGCGAATCGCCATCACGGCCAGGGTCGAGCTGCCGAAGATCGAGGTGAACAGCAGACCGAGCAGGAACCACGGCCAGAACTGCTTGTACCAGGGGGAAGGGGTCGTCATGGTCATCTCCGTGCTTCACCGATGAAGCGGGTATCGCGTTCGAGCGTAATGCGCTCGTCGTCAAGGGATCGAAGGTTGAGCTGAATGGGGTGGCTGGGCAGTGTCAGCACCTCCGGGGCGGCGGTGATCTGTACCGCAAACAGCCGCGTGGTGCCGGCCGCTACCCGTAGCGTCTCGGTGTCGAGCTCCAGTCCGGGTAGACCGCTCACCTCCAGCTGGTAGGTGTGGTCGCGGTCGTCGAGGTTGCGTACCGTCAAGGTATAGACATTGCTGATGCGCCCGTCACGGGTCATCTGGTAGAGCTGGCCACGCTCGCGCTCCACCTCGACATTGAGCGGCATGCGGTCGCCCAGTGCCCACACGAACAGCCCGATCATCACCGTCAGGGCGGCGAAGTAACCCAGCAGGCGGGGACGCAGGATATGGGAGCGCTTGCCTTCCAGAGCGTTCTCGGTGGTATAGCGAATCAGCCCGCGCGGGTAGTTCATGCGGTCCATTACGCTGTCGCAGGCATCGATACAGGCGGCACAGGTAATGCATTCGTATTGCAGCCCCTTGCGGATGTCGATGCCGGTGGGGCAGACCTGCACGCACAGATCGCAGTCGATGCAGTCGCCGTGGCCGGCCGCGCGCGCCTCGGCATGGCTCAGGCTCTTCTTGCGCGAGCCCCTGGGTTCGCCGCGGGATGCGTCGTAGGAAACGATCAGCGTGTCGTTGTCGAACATCACCGACTGGAAGCGGGCATAGGGGCACATGTAAATGCATACCTGTTCGCGCAGCCAGCCGGCGTTGAGGTAGGTGAAGACCAGAAAGAAGCCGACCCAGAAATAGGACCAGCCGTGAGCCTCGAGGATGGGCAGTTCCACCACCAGCTCGCGAATGGGTGTGAAATAGCCGACGAAGGTGACGCCGGTGGCCAGGGCGATGGCCAGCCAGACGACGTGCTTGGCGGTCTTGCGCCACGTCTTGTCGAGGTTCATCGGCTGGTTGTCGAGCTTGATACGCCGGTTGCGCGAACCCTCCAGGCGGTGCTCCACCCAGATGTAGAGAAAGGTCCACACGCTCTGCGGGCAAGTGTAGCCGCACCATACGCGGCCGGCGAATACGGTGATGAAGAACAGGCCGAAGGCGCAGATGATCAGCAGCCACGACAGCAGGATGAACTCCTGCGGGTAGAAGGTGGCGGCGAAGATGTGGAATTCTCGCCCGGGCAGATCGAACCAGATCAGCGGGCGATCGCCCCAGGTGAGCCAGGGCAGGCCGAAGAAAGCCAGCATCAACAGCCAGTTGGCGATACGGCGCACGCGCTGGAACAGCCCCTTGATCTCGCGCACGTAGATATGGCGCCGCTTGGCGTACATCTCCTGTTGTACTGCGGCATGTTGTACCGTGGCATGGGGCGTATGATGCCCCACCGGATCCGGGGTCACGTCACGCGTGGGAATCTTATCGCTCATTTCGGACTCACGACGGGCAACGGCGGCCCGTATGGGGAAGGCAATGAAGTGGCTTCATTGTATCGAGAGCCCGTCACGAGGCGGGGCAGTGCGACGGTGGGTCGCACTGCCCGCCCGGGCGGGGGACGTCAGTCGCGGAAGCGCAGACTATAAACGTAAGCCGCCACCAGATGGACACGCTCTTCGCCGATGTAGGCTTCCTGAGCCGGCATGTGGCCATTGCGGCCATTGCGCAGCGTCTGGCGGATCGAGTCGGCCACGCTCTGACCGGGCGCCTGATAGAGCCAGATGTCGTTGGTCAGGTTGGGCGCGCCCAGGGCCGTGTTGCCGGTGCCTTCCTGGCCATGACAGGCGGCACACACCGAGGCGTAGACCGCAGCACCCTGCTCGGCCTGCTCGGCATCGTGCTCGAGGCCCGAGAGCGACAGCACGTGCTGAGCGACTCGCTCGATGTTGCGCTCGCCCAGGCTCTGGAACGAGGGCATCAGACCGTTACGACCGCGAATCAGGGTGGTCATGATCTGCTCGGGTTCGCCACCGTAGAGCCAATCGTCGTTGGTCAGGTTGGGGAAACCGTAGCCGCCGCGGGCGTTGGCGCCGTGACACACCGCGCAGTTGTTCTGGTAGATGCGCTCGGCGACCTGCATCGCTTCGGCGTCCTGCGCCAGCTCGGGGATCGGAATCTCCTGGTACTGGGCGAAGATCGGCGTGAAGCGCTCCTCGGCGCGGGCCACTTCCTGCTCCCACTGGCCTTCCTGGGTCCAGCCCAGCAGGCCGGTGAAGTTGCCAAGGCCGGGGTAGAGCAGCAGATAGCCCAGGGCGAAGATCACCGTGGCCACGTAGAGCTGGAACCACCAGCGCGGCAGCGGATTGTCGTACTCCTCGATCTCGTCGGCGGCATGACCGGTGGTTTCCACGTTGCCGTCGGCATCCGGCACCTTGTCGGTCTTGCGGTTGGCGTACAGGATCCAGAAAGCGAAGGCGATGGAGCCCAGCGTGATGATGATGATCCAGGCACTCCAGAACTCGGAGAGGGAGTCACCCCAGAAGTTGCTCATGTGTCTTTGTCTCCCCTGTCGTGGCGGGAATCGGCTTCGCTTGCCTGCTCGCGCTTGGAGCGCTGCTGCGAGGCGCTGCTGTCACGGTTGCTTTGTTCGTCGTCCTCGGCGAAGGGCAGGTTGGCCGCCTCGTCGAAATCCGGCTTGCGTCGCCGGGAGTATGCCCACCAGGTAATGCCCAGGAAGGCGATGATCAGCAGGCCGGTGATGATGCCGCGAAAGGTACCGGTATCCATGATCAGCGCGTGCCCTCGAGCACGGTCCCCAGCTGTTGCAGATAGGCCACCAGCGCGGTGATCTCCTGCTGGCCACGGACTTCACGCGTGGCGTTGGCGATATCTTCATCGGTGTAGGGCACGCCCAGGCGGCGCAGCGCCTCCATCTTGCGCGGCGTGTCACGGCCGTCGAGGGTGCGTTCGAACAGCCACGGATAGGCCGGCATGATCGAACCGGGTACCACGTCGCGCGGGTTGTACATGTGGGCACGGTGCCAGTCGTCGCTGTAGCGGCCGCCGACGCGAGCCAGATCCGGGCCGGTACGCTTGGAGCCCCACAGGAAGTTGTGCTCGTAGATGAACTCGCCAGCCACGCTGTAGTGGCCGTAGCGCTCGGTCTCGGCGCGGAACGGGCGGATCATCTGCGAGTGACAGCCGACGCAGCCCTCACGCCGGTAGATGTCGCGACCCTCCAGCTCCAGGGCAGACAGCGGGCGCAGCCCGTCCACTGGCTCCGTAGTCTGCTTCTGAAAGAACAGCGGCACGATCTCGGCCAGGCCGCCGAAGCTGATCACCACCAGGATCAACACGGCGAGCAGGCCTACGTTCTTTTCGACAATCTCGTGTTTCATTGGTGTCGGTATCCCCGGTTGCTCAGGCGGACTGCGGAAGCGGCTGCTGGGCGGCTTCGCTGCGCTTGACGGTCATGAAGACGTTGTAAGCCATGATCAACATGCCCACGACCCAGAACAGGCCGCCGATCAGGCGTACGACGTAGCCGGGACCGCTGGCCTCGACCGACTCCATGAAGGTGTACATCAAGGTGCCGTCGGGGTTGATGGCGCGCCACATCAGGCCCTGCAGGATGCCATTGACCCACATGGCGGCGATGTAGAGTACGGTGCCGATGGTGGAGAGCCAGAAGTGCACGGCGATCAGACCGACCGAGTACATCTCAGTGCGGCCGAACAGGCGCGGAATCAGGTGATACATGGAGCCGATGGTGATCATCGCCACCCAGCCCAGGGCGCCGGCGTGCACGTGTCCGATGGTCCAGTCGGTGTAGTGGGACAGGGCGTTGACCGTCTTGATGGCCATCATCGGCCCTTCGAAGGTGGACATGCCGTAGAAGGCCAGGGCAACGACCAGGAAGCGCAGGGTCGGATCGGTGCGCAGCTTATGCCAGGCGCCGGAGAGGGTCATCATGCCGTTGATCATGCCGCCCCAGGAGGGCGCCAGCAGGATGATCGACATCAC
Source organism: Halomonas sp. KM-1 (assembly GCF_000246875.1). Lineage (NCBI taxonomy): Bacteria > Pseudomonadati > Pseudomonadota > Gammaproteobacteria > Oceanospirillales > Halomonadaceae > Halomonas > Halomonas sp. KM-1. Next base: position 78,184 of record NZ_BAEU01000154.1, on the reverse strand, counting down.
CATGCCCAGCGACTGAGCCCAGTCGGGCAGCGCGGTGTAGTGCAGGTGGTGCGGGCCGGCCCACATGTAGATCATGATCAGGGCCCAGAAGTGCACGATCGACAGGCGATAGGAGTAGATGGGGCGCTCGGCCTGCTTGGGCACGAAGTAGTACATCATGCCGAGGAAGCCGGCGGTCAGGAAGAAGCCCACCGCGTTGTGGCCGTACCACCACTGCACCATGGCGTCGATGGCGCCGGAGTAGAGCGAGATGGAGTACATCATGGTGACCGGGATCGCCGCGTTGTTGACGATGTGCAGCACCGCCACGGTCAGGATGAAGGCGGCGAAGAACCAGTTGGCCACGTAGATGTGGGAGGTGCGTCGCTGCTTGACGGTCATCAGGAAGACGATGGCGTAGCTGACCCAGACCACGGCGATCAGGATGTTGATCGGCCACTCGAGCTCGGCGTACTCCTTGGTGGTGGTGTAGCCCAGCGGCAGCGTGACCACCGCCGACAGAATCACCGCCTGCCAGCCCCAGAAGGTGAAGGCCGCCAGCTTGTCGGAAAACAGCCGCGTCTGGCAGGTACGCTGCACCACGTAATACGAGGTTGCCATCAGGGCGGAGCCACCGAAGGCGAAGATGACGGCGTTGGTGTGCAGCGGGCGCAGACGGCCGAAGCTGGTCCAAGGCAGATCGAGGTTGAGTTGCGGCCATACCAGCTGTGCGGCGAGGATGACACCGAGGAGCATGCCCACGATGCCCCACACCACTGTCATGATCGCGAACTGCCGAACTACCTTGTAGTTGTAGGTCGGGTGCTCTAATGCTGTGCTCATGTCAGGTTCCCATCGAACGCGTGTCGAGAACTCGTGGTGGCGGCTGCCACTCGGCGCTCCCGGTTGGGTGATGCAGGTCAGAAAGCAGAGCGGATTCTAGCGCAGCCGCCTGACAGACTGAAACAAGGATACAGGTGAAACTGGTATAGGAATTTGACGCGTGTCGGACTTTTCGTCGAAAGCTGCGCTGAGCATCGATCCCGCCCGACTGGGCGAATGGGAGCCGAAAGAGCGGCCCGGAAACTGGTTCGTGGAAGGGCTGGGGCCACTCGAAGTGAAGGGCGACGGCAGCAGCGGTTGCCTGCTGATCGCCCATGGTGCGGGGGCTGGCCAGCAGTCGGCCTATATGAGTCATTTGCGTGATGCGCTGGCCCGCGAGGGGGTTCAGACCCTGGCCGTCGAGTTCGCCTACATGCAGCACATGCAGCGAGAAGGCAGGCGAAGGCCGCCTCCTCGTATCGACCGCTTGGTAGAAGAGTTGTCACAGTGGTGCGACATTCTGACACGGCCCCAAGGGGGTAACCTGTGGCTCGGGGGCAAGTCGATGGGTGGGCGCGCGGCCAGTCTGCTGGCAGCGAACGAGGCGGTGACCGGTCTGGTTCTGTGCGGCTATCCCTTTCATCCACCCGGCAAGCCTGAGCGTTTACGGCTGTCGCACTGGCCGTCGATCGAGTGTCCCACCCTGGTGGTGCAGGGCAGTCGCGATCCGTTTGGCACTCGGGAGGAAGTCGCGGGCTACGAACTGCCGGAGCATGTGCGAGTGCATTGGCTCGCCGATGGCGACCATGACTGGAAGCCACGACGCTCATCGGGCCGCGATCAGGCGGAGTTGATCGAAGAGGGGGCGGCCGTGATCGCCGCTTTCATGGGCTCCCATCGATAGACGCGGTGATCAAGTTCAAGGCTGGTGCGGCCTGTGGCCGGTTTCGCCGTGGAATGCGTGTTCGTGGCCACTCTCGAACTCGTCGCTGAAGTCGCAAAGGCGTTGACAAGGAAAAGGAACTCTGTAGAATTCAGCGCCACGTGACCAGGGGTGGTTAGCTCAGCTGGGAGAGCACCAGCCTTACAAGCTGGGGGTCACAGGTTCGAACCCTGTACCACCCACCATCGCGTCCGAACAGAGGCGATGGCAAGAACCTGGGCACGTAGGAAGCAAGCAGCGGACCGGTAGTTCAGTCGGTTAGAATGCCGGCCTGTCACGCCGGAGGTCGCGGGTTCGAGTCCCGTCCGGTCCGCCATCGTTTCCAAGCAGTTCATCAGCTGTGGACCGGTAGTTCAGTCGGTTAGAATGCCGGCCTGTCACGCCGGAGGTCGCGGGTTCGAGTCCCGTCCGGTCCGCCACGATGTCTGTTCTGCAGTTTTCGCTAGTTGCGATATGCGTGGGTGATTAGCTCAGTTGGTTAGAGCACCAGCCTCACATGCTGGGGGTCACTGGTTCGAGTCCGGTATCACCCACCACGCGGACCGGTAGTTCAGTCGGTTAGAATGCCGGCCTGTCACGCCGGAGGTCGCGGGTTCGAGTCCCGTCCGGTCCGCCATTCGATTTCAGGCCCCGAGCCCACGGCTCGGGGCCTTTTCGTATCGACTATACTCCCTCCGCCGGCCCGCGCAGGCCTTCGTGCGCTGCGGATTTCGCCTGCAGCGTGTCAGGCTCGCTTCGCCCTTCGGCATATGTACCGCTTTTTCTTTTGCGCCTGTCGTTCAGCTATCATACAGTTGTTTGAAATTGACCGTGACTCGACCCAAGGAGGAGTTCGGCGTGCGCTATCCTCATCTTTTTCGTCCGCTCGAGGTGGGCCATCTGACACTGCCCAACCGCGTGCTGATGGGCTCCATGCATACCAACCTGGAAGAGGCGCCGAACGGCTTCGCCCGCCTGGCAGCGTTCTATGCCGAACGTGCCCGTGCCGGCGTCGGCTTGATCGTCACCGGCGGCATCGCGCCCAACCCCGAAGGGGCGGTATTCCAGGGGGCAGCCACGCTGGAGCGCGCCGAGCAGGTGGCCGATCATCGCGGCGTGGTCGAGGCCGTGCACGCCGAGGGCGGGCGCATCTGCATGCAGATTCTGCATGCCGGACGCTACGCCTACTCTCCCGAGCTGGTCGCGCCTTCGCCGCTCCAGGCGCCGATCAACCCCTTCGTGCCGCATGAGCTCAGCGACGCTGAGGTAGAGCGTCAGATCGAGGCCTACGTGCGTTGCGCCTCGCTGGCACGGGAGGCCGGTTATGACGGTGTCGAGGTGATGGGCTCCGAGGGCTATCTGATCAACCAGTTTTTGTGCCTGCGCACCAACCAACGTGACGACCGCTGGGGCGGGGCATTCGACAACCGCATGCGTTTCGCCGTCGAGATCGTGTCGCGCATTCGCCAGGCGGTGGGCGACGACTTCCTGATCATCTTCCGCCTGTCGATGATCGACCTGGTGGAAGAGGGCAGCACCTGGGAAGAGGTGGTGACCCTGGGGCGTGCCATCGAGACTGCCGGCGCCAGCCTGATCAATACCGGCATCGGCTGGCACGAGGCGCGCGTGCCCACCATCGTCACCAGCGTGCCGCGGGCGGCCTTCACCGAGGTCACCCGGCGCATGAAGGCCGAGCTCTCCATACCGCTGATCACCACCAACCGCATCAACATGCCCGAGGTGGCCGAGCGCGTGCTGGCCGATGGTCATGCCGACATGGTCTCCATGGCACGCCCCTTCCTCGCCGACCCGGCCTGGGTCGCCAAGGCGGCCGAAGGGCGCGACGACGAGATCAATACCTGTATCGCCTGCAACCAGGCGTGCCTGGATCATACCTTCCAGGGCAAGCTCACCACCTGCCTGGTCAATCCGCAGGCCTGCCACGAGACCGAGCTCGTCATCGAGACGGCTGAGACACCGCGCGACGTTGCCGTGGTCGGCGGCGGTCCGGCGGGGCTGGCGGCGGCACTCACTGCGGCCCGCCGCGGCCACAGCGTGGTGCTGTTCGAGCGCACCGGGGAGCTGGGCGGTCAGTTCAACCTGGCGCGCAGGATTCCCGGCAAAGAGGAGTTCGACGAGACGCTGCGCTACTTCAAGGTCATGCTCGACAAGCTGGGCGTCACGGTGAAGCTCGGCGTCGAAGCCGACGTGCAGACGCTGCGCGATTTCGACGCGGTGATTCTGGCCAGCGGGGTGCGCCCGCGGCGGCTCGAGCTGCCGGGCATCGACCATCCCAAGGTGATGAGCTATCCCATGGCGATCCAGCACCCGGAACGGGTCGGGCGGCGGGTGGCGATCATCGGTGCCGGCGGCATCGGCTTCGACGTGGCCGAGCTACTGACCCACGTAGGGCATCCCTCGCTGGATCGTGACGCCTGGTGCGCCGAGTGGGGCGTCGACCTCGGTGTCGCCCAACGCGGCGGCCTGCGCCCGCCCGAGCGCCCTGACACGCCGCGTCAGGTCTTTCTGCTGCAGCGCAAGGCCTCCAAACCTGGCAAGGGACTGGGCAAGTCCACCGGCTGGGTGCACCGCATGTCGCTGCGCCACCGCAACGTGGAGACGCTGGCGGGCTGCGAATACATGGGCATCGACGACGACGGCCTGCATATCCGCCTGGGCGGGGAGCCGCGCCTGCTCGAGGTCGACAGCGTGGTGATCTGCGCCGGTCAGGATCCGGTGCGCGAGCTCCTCGAGCCGCTCAAGGAGGCTGGCGTGGCGGTGCATCTGATCGGTGGCGCCGACGAGGCTGCCGAGCTCGACGCCAAGCGTGCCATCGATCAGGGCACCCGTGTGGCGGCGGGGCTGTAGCAAGTGGGCCGGAGCGCCACGACTACTCCGGCGTGGCGCCGTGACGATAGCATTGTAAAAGCGGGTTACACTGGTCGAGGTGCATCTTCGAACTGTGTCACCCGCCTGGTTCTTTGAAGCGCGAGAAAAACAACAACCGGAGAGAATCGATGCGAGCCATGAGGAAACCTGTTGGAACGGCGTTGCTGGGTCTGGCCCTGGCGCTCCCTGTTACCGCTTCCGCCCAGGCCGATGAGGTCGTCGAGCAGATCGAGCTGGGTCTCGAACTCTATCAGGAAGGAGAATATGGTGCGGCGCTGACCGAGCTTGAGTTCGCCATCAATGACATTCGCAAGCTGATGTCGGGGCGCCTTGCCAATACTTTTCCCGAGGCGCCTGCCGGCTGGAGTGCCGAGGAGGTGGAGTCCGGAGGCGGTGGGGCGGCGGCCCTGATGGGCGGCGGCGCCATGCTGCAAAGAAACTACCGAGAAGAGGGCGGCGATGGCCGTCTGGAGGCGTCGATGATGGTCGACAACCCCATGGTCCAAGGCATGGCCGCGCTCTTCAACAATCCAGCCATGATAGCCTCGCAGCCCAACATGGAGCGGGTACGCATGGGGCGTGAGTCGGCTATCGTCAAGTGGGAAGCCGAGCGTGGGCGGGTCGAGGCTACCATGCTGCTCGATGGGCGCATCCTGCTGCAGGTGGAGGGACAGGGCCTCGACTCTCCCGATCTGGCTGTTGAGCTTCTCCGGGACTGGGACTTGGCCGAGGTACGCGAGCAAGCTACTCGCTGAATCGCGGCAGCGGGTGATGGTGACGTCATCCGGCGCAGGGCCTGCGTTTATTGCCTGACGAGTCTATACGTCTACACTAATAGACCCACATCTCCATTAGCTGCCAGTCGTGCTCCCTGTTGCACCGACTGGCAGCCTGCTTCGCTAGTATCGCCTGTCTTCGTGCTTCAACCTCCTTCCTTCGGCCTGCTCGTGGTGCCCCTGTGTCATGGGCGGCCCGCGCATGGTGTCCTCTTTGCCCTACGGTCGGCATGACTTTTCCATGCCTTCGCGGATGGCGGTACGGGCGTTCGTCAGCTGCGTCCTAATAGCGTTTACGCATCTTTCGATCCATCATCGAACCCTTGGCATGCCCTGCGTTCTCATGGTTATCCTACCCTTGCGTTGATTATTTGCCGCCCACTGCGCCCCGAAGTGACTAGGCTGATGAGTAACCCGCGGCGGCCATCCGGTTCGATGGCCAGGGGGGGTAAGGCAAACAGGAGGCTTCGATGAGCATCTTCGACCATGTGCAGAACCGCTTCTCTCGTGTCCAGCAGGAGGAAATGACCCTGCAGGAATATTTGGAGCTGTGTCGTGAGGACCCCATGGCCTACGCCAGCGCCGCCGAGCGGATGCTGAAGGCCATTGGCGAACCCGAGGTGATCGACACCGCCAAGGATGCGCGGCTCTCCCGAATCTTTTCCAACAAGGTGATCCGCCGCTACCCGGCCTTTTCCGAGTTCTACGGCATGGAAGAGGCGATCGAGCAGATCGTGGCTTACTTCCGCCACGCCGCCCAGGGGCTCGAGGAGCGCAAGCAGATCCTCTATCTGCTCGGTCCGGTGGGTGGCGGCAAGTCGTCGCTGGCGGAGCGGCTCAAGCTGCTGATGGAGCATATTCCGTTCTATGCCATCAAGGGCTCGCCGGTCTACGAATCGCCGCTAGGGCTGTTCTCGCCCGAGGAGGACGGCGAACTGCTGGAGAAGGAGTACGGTATCCCGCGGCGCTACGTGAAGAGTGTGATGTCGCCCTGGGCGGCCAAGCGCCTCAAGGAGTACGGCGGCGATATTTCCCAATTCAAGGTGGTGCGTCTGTACCCCTCGCGGCTCAATCAGATCGCCATCTCCAAGACCGAGCCGGGCGACGAGAACAACCAGGACATCTCCTCGCTGGTGGGTAAGGTCGACATCCGCCAGCTCGAACTCTACTCCCAGGACGACCCGGACGCTTACAGTTTCTCCGGTGGCCTGTGCAAGGCCAACCAGGGCCTGATGGAGTTCATCGAGATGTTCAAGGCGCCGATCAAGGTGCTGCATCCGCTGCTGACGGCGACTCAGGAGGGCAACTACAACCCCACCGAGGGCATGGGGGCCATCCCCTTCGAAGGCATCGTTCTGGCTCACTCCAACGAGAGCGAGTGGCAGGCGTTTCGCAACAACCGCAACAACGAGGCCTTCCTCGACCGTGTCTACATCGTCAAGGTGCCGTACTGCCTGCGGGTGACCGAAGAGATCAACATCTACAAGAAGCTGCTCGAGCACTCCTCGCTCGATCAGGCCCCCTGCGCCCCCGATACCCTGCGCATGCTGGCGCAGTTCTCGGTGCTCTCGCGGCTCAAGGAGCCGGAGAACTCCAGTATCTACTCCAAGATGCGGGTCTACGACGGCGAGAACCTCAAGGACACCGATCCCAAGGCCAAGTCGATCCAGGAGTATCGCGACGCCGCAGGGGTCGACGAGGGTATGGATGGGCTCTCCACCCGCTTCGCCTTCAAGATCCTGTCGAAGGTGTTCAACTTCGACAACCACGAGATCGCCGCCAACCCGGTGCACCTGCTCTACGTGCTAGAGCAGCGCCTCGAACAGGAGCACCTGCCCAAGGAGACCTTCGAGCGCTACCTGCGCTACATCAAGGAGTTCCTGGCACCGCGCTATGTCGACTTCATCGGCAAGGAGATCCAGACCGCCTATCTCGAGTCCTACTCCGAGTACGGCCAGAACATCTTCGACCGCTACGTCACCTACGCCGACTTCTGGATTCAGGACCAGGAGTACCGCGATCCCGAGACCGGCGAGCTGTTCAACCGTCAGTCGCTCAACGAGGAGCTGGAGAAGATCGAGAAGCCGGCCGGCATCTCCAATCCCAAGGACTTCCGTCACGAGGTGGTCAACTTCGTGCTGCGGGCGCGTGCGCAGAACAACGGCATGAACCCCAGCTGGCAGTCCTACGAGAAGCTGCGCGGCGTGATCGAGCACAAGATGTTCGCCAACACCGAGGAGCTGCTGCCGGTGATCTCCTTCAACGCCAAGGCATCCACCGCGGATCAGAAGAAGCACGAAGACTTCGTGGCGCGCATGAAGGAGCGTGGCTATACCGAGAAGCAGGTACGGCTGCTCTCGGAGTGGTACCTGCGGGTGCGTAAATCGCAATAAGCGGCGCGAGCCAGGAGGTCAGCATGACCTATTTCATCGACCGACGCGCCAACGCCAAGAACAAGAGCGCCGTAAACCGTCAGCGCTTTCTCGACCGCTACCGGACGCATATCAAGCGTTCGGTGGAGGAGGCCGTCAACCGACGCTCCATCACCGACATGGAGCGGGGCGAGAAGGTCTCGATTCCCACCCGCGATATCTCGGAACCGGTGTTCCAGCACGGGCCGGGTGGCAAGCGCACCATCGTCAGCCCCGGCAACAAGGAGTTCGTCGAAGGTGACAAGCTGCGTCGTCCCGGTGGGGGCGGCGGTGGGGGTGGCGCCGGCGAGGGCAACGCCTCCAACCAGGGCGAGGGCATGGACGAGTTCGCCTTCAGCCTGACCCGCGAGGAGTTTCTCGACTTCGTCTTCGACGGTCTGGAACTGCCGCATCTGGAGCGCAAGGCGCTCAAGGATCTCGATGAGGTGAAGCCGGTGCGCGCCGGGGTCACCCGCGACGGGGTGCCGGCGCGGATCAATATCGTGCGCTCCATGCGCGAGGCGTATGCCCGGCGCATCGCCATGCGGGCGCCGATCCGGCGTGCCCTGCGCGAGGCGCAGGAGGCCCTGGAGGAGGAGGAGGGCAAGGACCCGGTGCTGCGCAACCCGTCGCGGATCGCCGAACTCAAGGCGGAGATCGAGCGTCTCGAGAAGCGCCTCGAGGCGGTGCCCTACATCGACACCTACGACCTGCGCTACAACAATCTGGTCAATCAGCCCCAACCGTCGAGCAAGGCGGTGATGTTCTGCGTGATGGACGTGTCCGGCTCCATGACCCAGGCCCACAAGGACATCGCCAAGCGCTTCTTCCTGCTGCTCTATCTGTTTCTCGAGCGCAACTACGAGAAAGTCGAACTGGTCTTCGTGCGTCACCACACCGCGGCCAAGGAGGTCGATGAGGAGGAGTTCTTCTACTCGCGGGAGACCGGCGGCACCATCGTCTCCAGCGCCCTGACCCTGGTCGACGAGATCATCACCCGGCGCTACTCGCCAGCGCAGTGGAATCTCTACGTGGCCCAGGCCTCGGACGGTGACAACTGGGACGACGACTCGGTGAACTGCCGTGAGCTGTTGATGAAGAAGCTGATGCCGCGTCTGCAGTACTACACCTACGTGGAGATCACTCCCCATGCCCACCAGGCGCTGTGGGAGGAGTACGAAACGGTGGCCGCCGGGCATCCCGACCGTTTCGCCATGCGCCAGATCGTCGAGGCGGGCGATATCTACCCGGTGTTCCGTGAGCTGTTCAAGCGCCGCGCCGCCCATTGACGTGGATGAGGAGGCCTCATGACCCGACGCAAGCCGATCGCCACCGGTTCCGACTGGAACTTCGAGACCCTCAAGGAGTATGAGCAGGAGTTGGCCAGGCTGGCCGATGAGTATCGGCTGGACACTTACCCCAACCAGATCGAGATCATCACCACCGAGCAGATGATGGACGCCTATGCCAGCGTGGGGATGCCGGTGGGCTACCATCACTGGTCGTTCGGCAAGCAGTTCCTGGCCGTGGAGCAGGCCTACCGGCGTGGCCAGATGGGACTGGCCTACGAGCTGGTGATCAACTCCGACCCCTGCATCGCCTACCTGATGGAGGAGAACACCCTGATGATGCAGGTGCTGGTCATGGCCCACGCCTGCTATGGCCACAACTCCTTCTTCAAGGGCAATTACCTGTTTCGTACCTGGACGGATGCCAGTTCGATCGTCGACTACCTGGTATTCGCGCGCAAGTACGTGGCGGAATGCGAGCAGCGCCACGGGGTGACGGCCGTAGAGCAGCTCCTCGATGCCTGCCACGCGCTGCAGAACTACGGTGTCGATCGCTACAAGCGGCCGTCACCCATCTCCGCCGAGGAGGAGGTCCGCCGCCAGGCAGAGCGCGAGGCCTACCTGCAGACCCAGGTCAACACCCTCTGGCGCACCATTCCGGGGCGTCAGGCGGCGGATGCGCTACCCGGCAGCCTGGCCAGCGACGAGGATCCGCTGGGCCTGCACGGGGGCGGACGCTATCCACCCGAGCCCCAGGAGAACCTGCTCTATTTCATCGAAAAGAACGCGCCGCTGTTGGCGCCGTGGCAGCGCGAGATCGTGCGCATCGTGCGCAAGCTGGCGCAGTACTTCTACCCCCAGCGCCAGACTCAGGTGATGAACGAAGGCTGGGCGTCGTTCTGGCACTATACCCTGATGAATCGGCTCTATGACGAGGGGCTGGTGGACGAGGGGCTGATGCTGGAGTTCCTGCAGTCGCATACCGCCGTGGTCAGTCAGCCCGGTTTCGACAGCCCATACTACAGTGGCATCAACCCCTACGCGCTGGGGTTCGCCATGTTCAGCGACATCAAGCGCATGTGCGAAAACCCCACCGCCGAGGACCGTGAGTGGTTCCCCGACACGGCGGGTGGCGACTGGCTGGAGGCGGTGCATTTCGCCATGCGCAACTTCAAGGATGAATCCTTCATCCAGCAGTTCCTCTCGCCCAAGGTCATGCGCGACCTCAAGCTGTTCAGCATCGTCGACGACGATCAGGAGGAGATGCTGGAGGTGGCGGCCATTCACGACGAGCGTGGCTATCGTCGTATCCGGGAGGCGCTGGCCGCGCAGTACGCCCTGTCGCTGCGGGAGCCCAATATACAGGTGTACGAAGCCGATATCCGCGGCAACCGCTCATTGACCCTGCATCACGTGCAGGATAGCCGGCGACCGCTGGGCCGTAGCGTCTACCCGGTGATTCGTCATCTGCACCAGCTGTGGGGTTTTCCGGTGCGGCTGGAGTCGATTGCGGCGGATGGCAGCGTCGGCAGGCGCTATCAATGGCCGCTGCCGGACGAAGAAGGCAAGGAGTAGCGTCCGAGGCGCCGTCGGGTAGCATGGGCCGGGCCGGCAGCCGCGCGCTTCGCTGGTTTGGCCCATAGTTGGCTCAGTCGGCGGTGACCCAGGACTGGCACCAGCCGCCTGGTTCGACGCTATTCTGTGGAAAGAGCTGGCAGCCTTCGCTGCGACGTTCGAAGAACATGCAGTTGCTGCAGGTTTCGCCTCGCTCGTACGCGGGGTGATCGCTGGCTCGCTCGGCCACTTCCACGTAGTTCAGTGCCTGGGCCTGCTCGTCGTTGGGGTTGAGCCTTGGCAGGGTCTGGGCGAATGCATGGCGCGAGACAATGCCGGCTCCCAGGGGTAGAGCGGCGATGCCCAGCAGGCTGTTGCGTAAGAAGTCACGTCGGCTCTGATGGGCCGAGGAGCGATGCTTCTTGGCCATGGGATGCTTCTTGGCCATTGAGATATCTCCTGCTTCGACACGGTCAAGTCGTTATGGAACGAACCCCATTGCGCCGGGCAGCTGCCGAGAGCACAGGCGACGTACCGGCTCGATTATCAGACTCGGCAAGGGGGTGTGAAGTTCTCGAGTGTTAAGCGGAGGAAACACTCTTTCGAGCCGAGGCGCAATTGCTGAATTTTGCCTTGCGTTTCAGTTCGGTGTCATGCGGTTTCGGCGGGCGAGGCGACGTAAGGGAATGCGAATGAATGAGGCGTGAAGCGCCGGCCAACGGAGCCGATGGCGCTGGCACCGCTAAGGTAGATTCGATAGGGTGTGTGAACACTGCTGCTGCAAGGATGCTGTTATGCCGTGGTTAAAGGTTCTGCACATCGCCACGCTGTTGTGCTGGTGTGCTTCGCTGCTGTATCTGCCGGCCATGCTGATGGTCAGTGCCCGGGCCCGGACGGGCAGCTCTTTCGAGGTGTCCGCCCCGGCACTGTTGCGTTTCGTTTTCACTCACATCGCCACTCCCTTCGCCCTGCTGGCGATCATGAGCGGCACCCTGCTGTTCGTCGTGGCGCAGCTCGTCGGCGGCTGGCTGGTGCTGAAGCTGGCGGCCGTGAGCGGCATGGTGCTATGCCATGTGTTGTGCGGCGCGCTGATCGTGAGCCTGGAGCGTGACCGACGCCGCTTCCTGGTGCCGGCAAGCGCGCTGGTGGCAGCCATCGCCGCCACGCTCATGCTTGCCGTTCTCGTGCTGGTACTCAGTAAGCCATTCGATTGAGGCATGACAAGGAGAGTCACATGCGCCACTCGACCCGCCATGCTCGGTCAACGTTACTTGTCGTCGATCTCGACGCCGACCGCCTCGTCGTAGACGAGCATGCCACCGAGGATACCGGCCAGCACGATCAACCCTGCCGTCATCAGCGTCAGGCCAACGGCCCAAGGCAGCAGGTCGGTGGGGTAGAGGTAACGCCACAGCCAGTTGAGGGATGCCAGCGACAACATCATCACCGCCAGGATGGCGTGACACCAGCCCAGGATCATGTCGCGGATTCGCTTGACCGTGATCAGATCGGTGAGGCCGGCGATGCTGGCGACCCAGCCGCCCAGAGCGCCGATGCCGGCCAGCCACAGGCTGGTGCGTGCCCAGAACGGGTCGCCGATGAACAGGAAGAGGGCGTCGCTGCCCACCACCAGCATCAGGCAGGCAATGGGAAAGTGCACCATGGTGGGGTGAAGGGGGTGCCCGCCAATGGCAGCACGGCTTTTGATCGAGCGTCTCGGTTGTTCAGCCATGTTCGCGTCCTTTGCGATCGGTTCAGAGGTCTCTCTGGCATTCAACGCCCTGTCCGGCAGTGGGTCAACCGCAGGAGGCGCTTGGTGGCATGGGCAGCGCTACCGCTGACGGCACTGCTGGCCGGCTGCGCCGGGGAAATGTCGATCCTCGATCCGTCCGGTCCCGCTGCTCGCCATCAGTTCTGGGTGTGGTGGGCCATGCTTGGGTTCAGTGCGGTCGTGGCGCTGGTTCTCTTCACGCTCTGGCTGTATACCTTTCGCCGCGGCGAGCGGCCCCAGCGAACGCCGCGGGAGGAGCAGCGCATCATGCTGCGCTGGGTGCTTGGCGGCGGGATCGCGTTGCCGCTTGTCAGCATCATTGCGCTGCTGGTCTTCGCCGCCCCGACCGGTCGCAGCATGCTTCCCCTGCCATTGCCGGAGGGTGAGGCCGAGCTCATCGAAGTGGTGGGGCACCAGTGGTGGTGGGAGATCCGCTATCCCGGCGAGAACGGCGAACCCGACGTGATCACCGCCAACCGGCTGGTGATGCCGGCCGGGGAGCCGGTCGACTTCCGCCTGGTCAGTGCGGACGTGATCCACGCCTTCTGGATCCCGCGTCTCGGTGGCAAGCGCGACATGGTGCCGGGACGGCATTCGATCATTCGTCTCGAAGCCGACGTGCCCGGCGTCTTCGGTGCCCAGTGCGCCGAGTACTGCGGTGCCCAGCACACCAACATGCTGCTGCACGTCGAGGCGATGCCGCGGGCGGAGTACGATGCCTGGCTGGCCGAGCGCCGTGCTCCTCCCGAGCCGCGCGCAGGCTTCGACGAGGCGCGGCAGGCCTTCGGCGAGCACTGCGCGGCCTGCCACACCGTCGACGGCTTTCCGCAGGAGCTCATCGCCGACGATGTCACTTACGACATGGTCGGCCCCAACCTGACCGACATCGGCTCCCGCCCCACTCTCGGGGCCGGAGTGCTGCCCATGGAAGAGGGCGCCATCGCCTACTGGCTCGAGCACCACCAGTTGCTCAAGCCCGGCAACAGGATGCCGCCGCATAACCATATCGACACCGAGACGCTGCAGGATATCGGAGCCTGGCTGGAGACGATGGAACCATGAGCGAGATCAAGGACGCGACGCTGACGCCCGAGGTTCGGCGACTGCACAAGGGATTGGACGAGGTGTGGGGCAATCCCACCGGCTGGCGGGCCTTGACCGTGGTGAACCATACCACCGTCGGTCTGCGCTTCATGGTCACCGGGGCGATCTTCTTTCTGATCGGTGGCCTGCTGGCGATGCTGATCCGCACTCAGCTGGCCTTCCCCGACAACGACTTCATGTCCCACGAGATCTACAACCAGGTCTTCACCATGCATGGCACGGTGATGATGTTCCTGTTCGCCATCCCCATTCTCGAGGGGTTGGCGATCTACATGATGCCCAAGATGATCGGGGCTCGCGACCTGGTGTGTCCTCGGCTGACCGCCTTTGGCTACTTCTGTTACCTGTTCGGCGGCATCATTCTGTTTTCCAGTATGATCCTGGAGATCGCTCCGGCCAGCGGCTGGTTCATGTACACCCCGCTCAGCAGTGGCGAGTACTCGCCCGGGCCGGGCTCCGATTTCTGGCTGCTGGGCATCACCTTCGTCGAGATATCGGCGCTCTCCGCTGGCGTCGAGCTGGTGGTGTCGATCCTGCGCACTCGTACCCAGGGCATGGCGCTGCACAAGATGCCGCTGTTCGCCTGGTACATCCTGGCCATGGCGCTGATGATCGTGGTCGGCTTTCCGCCGCTGATCCTCGGCAGCATTCTGCTCGAGCTGGAGCGAGCCGCCGGAATGCCTTTCTTCGAAGTGGCCGGCGGCGGTGACCCGGTGCTGTGGGCGCACCTGTTCTGGTTGTTCGGTCACCCCGAGGTCTACATCATCTTCCTGCCGGGGGCGGGTATCGTCTCGACTCTGATTCCGGTCTTCGCCGGGCGCCCCATCGTCGGCTACGGCTGGGTGGTGGCGGCGATCATCATCATGGGCTTCGTCAGCTTCGGGCTCTGGGTGCACCACATGTTCACCCTGGGCATACCGCAGCTGGCGCTGGCCTTCTTCTCGGCGGCGAGCATGCTGGTGGCGATTCCCACCGCCATCCAGATATTCGTCTGGCTCTCCACGCTGTGGCTGGGCCGGCCCAGGATGACGCTGCCGATGCTGTGGATCGTCGGTTTCCTGATCATTTTTGTACTCGGGGGGCTGACCGGGGTGATGCTGGCCCTGGTGCCGTTCAACTGGCAGGTGCACGACACCCATTTCGTGGTCGCCCACATGCACTACGTGCTGGTGGGGGGCATGCTGTTCCCGCTGATGGCCGGGCTCTACTACTGGTTGCCTCAGGTATCGGGGCGCATGCCATCCGAGCGTCTGGGCAAGTGGAGCTTCTGGCTGATCTTCCTCGGCTTCAACGTCACCTTCCTGGTCATGCACTGGACCGGGCTGCTGGGTATGCGCCGGCGGGTGTTCACTTACGATACCGCCATGGGCTGGGACATCTACAACCTGATCTCCTCGGTGGGCGGCTTCATGATGTCCGCCGGCGTGGCGCTGCTGATTCTCGACATCGTGCTGCATTTCCGCTTCGGCAAGAAGGCACCGCAGAATCCGTGGGGTGCCGATACCCTGGAGTGGGCCATGCCCAAGCCCCCCACGGCCTACAATTTCGTCAGCCTGCCGGCGGTGGAGACGCGTCACCCGCTGTGGGAGAAGCCAGAGCTTTCGCGCACCATCTACGAAGGGCAGCACGGTCTCGCCACCATCGACCATGGCCGGCGTGAGACCTGGGGCAGCGATGCGCTGACCGGCAAGCTGCGCGAAACCATTCATCTGCCCAGCAACTCCTGGTGGCCGCTGTTCTCCTCGCTGGCGCTGGCCGTGGTATGCATCAGCCTGCTGGTGCGAGTCTACTGGCTGGCCGCCGTTGCGGTGCTGGTCGGTGTGGTACTGCTGCTGCGCTGGTCGTGGGAGAACTGCGCGCATCCCGGCAAGGCGCCCGAGGCGTCGATGGCGCCTACCGATCCGCCGCTGCACTACCACACCATGAACGGCCCCGGCGTCTGGTGCATGTCGGTCTCCCACCTGGCCAACGGCTCGCTCTATCTGTCGCTGTTGTTCGGTTGGTTCTATTTGTGGGTGGTGGCGCCTGAGTGGCAGATGCCGGAGAGCTCTCCGCTTTCGCCGCTGCTGCTGGTGGCGGCAGGCGTGGCGTTGACCCTGGGCACGCTGCTGCTGGCCAAGGTGGTGCGTCGCCTGCGCCGCCGCGAAGGGGGCGGGCTCGGCCTGATGATGTATCTCGCGGGCGGCCTGGGAAGCCTGCAGACGCTGCTGATCGTTGCGGTGATGTGGCTCGCGGGGCTGGCGCCTACCGAGACGGCGCATGATGCCACGCTGTTCGTGGCACTATGCTACGTGCTCATTCTGGCGGCGTTGGGGGCGATACTGTGCCTCCTCCAGGGGCTGCGCGTCGGCTATGGCTACGTCAGCGTCGAGACGCCGCTGGAGCCGGTGGTGGTGCTGCGCCTGTGGTATTACCACCTGGTGGTCTACTGGAGCCTGTTCGTGGCTATCTGGGTCCTGCCAACCGTGCTGGGAGGTGGTGCATGAGGCGTCTGCTGAAACTCACCCATCCGATTCATCTGGTCAGCGGCCTGACGATCTGGGGCATCTGGTTCGTGGCGATCTATGCCGGGCTCTCGGTGGCCTGCTCGATGGCACCCCCCGAGCCCGAGAGCGACATGCTCACCGGCATCAACCTGGGTGTCGGCGTGGCCACCCTGATCACTACCGCGTTGCTGTTGTGGCTGACTTGGGCCAGCGCTGCGGCGGGCCGCAGGGCGGAGGTGCGCCGCGAGTGCTACTTCGCCTATATCTCGGCCGGGATGTTCCTGTTCTCCGCGGGCAGCACCCTGTTCGTCGGCTACCCCATCGTGTTCCTGCCGCCTTGTCTGTAAGGGCGGCATTCTTGGTGTAGGTGAGCGGCGCGAGAAGAGCGCGGCGATTCAGCCGCCGTGGCCGGCCTGCTATACTCGCGCCAGCGCGGCGATGCCTGGCCGCAGGACTTTACCAACGGGGAGGGTGCCCGATGCAGAATGCCGTGATTCTGATCAACACCGAGAAGGGGCAGGTCAAGGCGGTGGCCGAGCGGCTCGCCGACGTCGAAGGCATCAGCGAGGTGTACTCCACCTGCGGTCGCTACGATCTGGTGGCGATTGCCCGCACGCGGGACTTCGAAAGCCTGGCCGAGCTGGTCACCGAGCGCCTTAACGCTGTGGAAGGGATTCGCGATACCGAGACCCTGAACGCCATGCAGGTGCACTCCAAGCACGATCTCGAGACCATGTTCTCGCTCGGCTGGTAGGAATTCGCTAGCGACTTCCACCCACTCATGACCGTATCGAGCCGGTACCGGATGTACCGGCAGTAGCTCCCCTGCGGATGAATTCATGGCTTTGACACGTACCCGTGGCCGGCGGCGTCGCGCCGTACTGCCGCGCTGGCGCTCCCGCGTTCGTCAATTCGGTATCACTCTCGTTTTCGTGCTGGTCGGCAGCGGCCTGTGGTACACCCAGGAGCAAGAATACCGCGACCAGCTGAGCTGGATGGGCGTGCCCACCTGGGACACCCTGACCCCGCTGACCGTGCATCGCGTGCTGCGCAACGACGGCTTCCTGGTGGGCTGGTCGGACGTGCGGGTCAATCCGCTATGGGTGAGCTATCTGCTGCACGACGTGGAGGAGCGCCGAGCGGCGCCCAGGCCCGATTTTCGCCGCGACTGGCGTACCCTGTGGCCGATTGCCGCCGACAGCTACTTCGGCAGCGGCTACGACCGCGGCCACCTGGCGCCCAACTACGCCATTGCCGTGGTGCACGGGCGTCAGGCCCAGGAGCAGTCGTTCCTGATGAGCAATATCTCGCCCCAGCGTCCCGACCTCAACCGCCGTCTGTGGCAGCGCCTGGAAGAGGTGGTGATCGACCACTTCGTGCCGCGCTTCGGCGTGGTCCAGGTGATCACCGGTCCGGTCTTTCCCGAGCGCTTCCTCGACAACGTGGCCAACCGGGTAGGGCTGGTCGAGATTCCCGAGGCGTTCTACAAGATCGTCGTGGTGCCGGCCGAGGAGCCCATGGCGCTAGCCTTCATCATGCCCCAGGAGGTGCGCGGCGACGAACCGCTGGACGACTACCTGGTGACCATCGATGAGGTGGAGGCGCGTACCGGGCTCAACTTCTTCCCGCGGCTGCCCGAGGAGGTCGCCGAGGTGTTGGAGGGAGAGGTGGTGGCGTCGGGGTGGGCGCTCGAAGAGGTGGCGCGGCTTCCCTCCAGATATTGAGGTGGGCCAGATACTGAGTCAGGGAGGCATTCGGGCACAAAAAAAACCGCGATCAGTCGCGGTTCTCTTTATTCGCTCTGGCGATGTTACAACCTGCATGACGCGGTCTGCTCGTAGAGCAGTGGTGCCCAGGAGAGGACTTGAACCTCCACATCCGTAAGGATACTAGCACCTGAAGCTAGCGCGTCTACCAATTCCGCCACCTGGGCGCATCATGCCTGTCGTGCTTTCGCTACTGTCTTATCGCAACTGCTATTCTATGCCGCTGTCGTGTTCGCGCCTCTGGGATGGTGCCCAGGAGAGGACTTGAACCTCCACATCCGTAAGGATACTAGCACCTGAAGCTAGCGCGTCTACCAATTCCGCCACCTGGGCGAACACGAGCGATTCGAGCTGAATAAAGAGCGATGGTGCCCAGAAGAGGACTTGAACCTCCACGTCCGTAAGGACACTAGCACCTGAAGCTAGCGCGTCTACCAATTCCGCCATCTGGGCAGGCGACGCGTATCTTACCCAATTTGTGGGCCAATGCAAGAGCCTAGGCGGTAAAAGAGTCGAATGCCAGGCTCAATCTACGCCTGGTTTAGCCGTCATGGTTGGGAACCGCCACTACCGGCGCTATAATGCGGGCATGACAAATGACTCTATTAGCAATACCCCACGTACGCGGCGACTCGCCGACTCTCTTCCCCGAATGCTGCTCCTGTTGCCAAGGATGCCCCTCGCATGACTCATTGGACGCTCAGCAACGACCCCCATGCCAGCCGTGAGGCCCACAAGTACGACAAGCCGGCACCCAGCCGCGAGTACCTGCTGGCGCGCCTGGAGGAGTACGGCAAGCCGATCACCCATGAATCCATGAGCCGCATGCTGGGTCTCGAGGACGATGAGCTGCAGGAGGCGGTGCGCCGCCGGCTTGCCGCCATGGAGCGCGACGGCCAGGTGCTGCGCAACCGTGCCGGCGCCTACGCGTTGATCGACAAGCTCGACCTGATCAAGGGCAAGGTGCTGGGTCACCGCGACGGCTTCGGCTTCGTGCTGCGCGACGACGGCAAGAAGCCCGACCTGGTGCTGCCGCCGCGGCAGATGCGCCGGGTCTTCCATGGCGACTACGTGCTGGTGCGCGTCAGCGGGCGCGACCGTCGCGGCCGTGACGAAGCCACCATTGCCGAAGTGCTGTCGCGCAACACCCAGACCATCGTCGGCGTCTATCGCGAGAATACCTCCGAATTCGGCGTGCTGATCCCCGAGAACCCGCGCATCACCCAGGAGGTGATCATTCCTCATAGCGCCTGTGGCGGTGCCCGCGACGGCCAGGTGGTATCGGCCCGGATCGTGCAGCAGCCCGATACCCGGGTGCAGCCGGTGGGCGAGGTGGTCGAGGTGCTCGGTGAGCGTATGGATCCGGGCATGGAGATCGACATCGCCATCCGCAGCTACGAGATTCCTGCCGAGTTTCCGCCCGAGGTGCACGATCAGATCGCCGGGATGTCCGCCGAGGTGGCCGAGCAGGACAAGCAGCATCGTATCGATCTGCGCGACATCCCGCTGGTGACCATCGACGGCGAGGACGCTAAGGATTTCGATGACGCCGTGTGCGCCTGGAAGACGAAGTCCGGCAGCTGGAAGCTGATCGTCGCCATCGCCGACGTCTCGCATTACGTGCGTCCCGGCACGCCGCTCGACGAGGAGGCGATTCGGCGCGGCAACTCGGTCTACTTCCCCGGGCAGGTGGTACCGATGCTGCCCGAGCTGCTCTCCAACGGTTTGTGCTCGCTCAACCCGGACGTCGATCGCCTGGCCATGGTCTGCGAGATGAATATCTCGAAGCAGGGGGTGATCAGCCGCTATCGCTTCTACGAGGCGGTGTTCCGTTCCCATGCGCGACTGACCTACAACAAGGTGGCGGCGATCCTCGACGAGGACGACCCCGAGGGCGACGCGCTGCGCGAGGAGTATCGCGCCCTGGTCAAGCCGCTCAAGGGGCTGCACGAACTCTACAAGGTGCTGCGTCAGGCCCGCGAGGAGCGCGGCGCCATCGACTTCGAGACCACCGAGACGGCGATCCTCTTCAACGAGGAGCGCAAGATCGAGAAGATCGTGCCGCGCACCCGCAACGATGCCCACAAGATCATCGAAGAGTGCATGCTGGCAGCCAACGTGGCCACGGCCCGCTTCCTCGACAAACACGATCTGCCGGCGCTCTACCGCATCCACGAGCGGCCCTCGCCGGAGCGCCTCGACAAGCTGCGCCTGTTCCTCAACGAGTTGGGACTCTCGGTAGGCGGTGGCGACGAACCCACGCCCCAGGACTACCAGGCCCTGGCCGAGGCAATTCGCGGCCGCCCCGATGCCGACGTGATCCAGACCGTGATGCTGCGCTCCATGAGTCAGGCGGTCTACTCGCCTCAGAACGAGGGGCATTTTGGCCTGGCCTACCCGGCCTACGCCCACTTCACCTCACCGATTCGTCGCTACCCCGACCTGCTGGTGCACCGCGCCATTCGTTCGGTGGTGCGTGGGCCGCGCCAGACCAATACCGTGCTGCGTGCCGAAGGGGCCAAGGTGGATCCGCCGAGCAAGTGGTGCCCCTACACCTTCGAGCAGATGCTCGAACTCGGCGAGCACTGCTCGATGACCGAGCGCCGTGCCGACGATGCTACTCGTGACGTCGAGGATTGGCTCAAGTGCGAGTTCATGTCGGACAAGCTCGGTGAGGTGTATGAAGGAACCATCGCCTCGGTGACCCAGTTCGGTATCTTCGTACGCCTCGACGAGGTCTATGTCGAGGGGCTGGTGCACGTTACTTCGCTGCCCTCGGACTACTACCACTACGAGCCCGAGAAACATCGCCTCAAGGGCGAGCGTACCGGTATGAGCTACCGCCTGGGCGATGGCGTCACCGTGCAGGTGGCCCGCGTGGATCTGAACGATCGCAAGATCGACTTCGCCCTCGAGGATGAGAAGCCGCGCCCCAAACGTCAGCCGCGCAAACGGCGCGGTGAGGCAGAGGCGACTTTCACGCCAAAGCCGGACGCCGGTAAGGCGGAAGACAAGGGTGAGCGAGGCAAGGGCGGCAAGCGCCGCCGCGGCCCGCGCCGGTCGAGGTCGCGCGGCTGATGGCACAAGGCAGAAAAGGGCCCAAGCGCGATGCCGGCCGTAGATCGAGAGCGGGTGCTCCATCGGCTCCTGCGGCTACGCCGGGCGGGCTCGATGCCGTATTCGGCGTGCACGCGGTACGCGCCCTGCTGGCGCGCGGCGAAACGCCCAGGGTGCTGTGGGTACAGGAGGGCGATGCCCAGCAGCGCCTGGCCGAGCTGATCGAGCAGGCCCGCCGTGGCGGCGCGCGAGTCGAGCAGCATCCTCGTGACGAACTCGACCGTCTGGCCAGGGAGGCCTCGCATCAGGGCATCGTCGCCTTTGCCGCGCCGCTGGCCTTCGAGAGCGAGGCGTCGCTGTGGTTCAAGCTGGAGGCCTGGCCCCACGCTACGCCGCCGCTGCTGCTGGTACTCGACGGCGTTACCGACGTGCACAACTTCGGCGCCTGCCTGCGCAGCGCTGATGCTGCCGGCGTGCACGGCGTGATCGTGCCCAAGGACAAGTCGGCGCCGCTCAATGCCACGGTGCGCAAGGTGGCCTGCGGTGCCGCCGAGAGCGTGCCGGTCTATCAGGTGACCAATCTGGCCCGCGCGCTGGCCCGGCTCAAGGAGCTCGGCATCTGGATCACCGGCACCGCCGGCGAGGCCGAGGCGATGCTCTTCGAGGCCGAGTTCACCGGCCCCACGGCGCTGGTGATGGGTGCCGAGGGCAAGGGCATGCGGCGGCTGACCCGCGAGGCCTGCGATGGTCTGGTCAAGCTGCCCATGGCCGGCAGCGTCACCAGCCTCAACGTCTCGGTAGCCACCGGCATCTGTCTATTCGAGGCGGTGCGCCAGCGCTGCGGTGCATGAGCCGCCAGCGCAGCGCCAGCTTGCAACCGGCGGTGCAGATCACTAGAATACAGGCGCCCGTTCCTGCGTGAGCGGGCGTTGTCATTTCGACTATCACCTCCTTGCTTCTCCTGAGAGCCGGCCCACCATGGCGCAGGTCTCACGCGGAAGCTGCCAACCCGAAAGGAGATCCCATGCGTCATTACGAAATCGTGTTCATGGTCCACCCGGACCAGAGCGAGCAAGTACCGTCCATGGTCGAGCGTTACTCCAGCATTGTCACCGAGAGCGGTGGCACCGTGCACCGTCTGGAGGACTGGGGCCGCCGTCACCTGGCCTACCCGATCAACAAGATCCACAAGGCTCACTACGTGCTGATGAACGTCGAGTGCAGCGGCGAGACCCTCGAGGAAATCGAGAACATCTTCCGCTTCAACGACGCCATCATTCGCAGCCTGGTGGTGCGCTGCAAGGAAGCCATCACCGAAGCTTCGCCGATGATGAAGCCGGCAGACGACAAGCGTGCGCGTCGCGAAGAGAAGCCGCGCGCCGAAGAAGAAACTGCCGAAGCCCACTGATCGCACGTACCGAGGAGTCTCTACATGGCACGCTTTTTCCGCCGCCGTAAGTTCTGCCGTTTCACCGCTGAAGGCGTGAAGCAGATCGATTACAAGGATCTGGACACGCTGAAGGCCTACATTACCGAAACCGGCAAGATCGTACCCAGCCGCATCACCGGTACCAAGGCCCGTTATCAGCGTCAGCTGGCAACCGCCATCAAGCGCGCGCGCTACCTGGCTCTGCTGCCCTACACCGACAGCCACCAGTAAGCCGCCGGTTCGATGTTGCCGATCGCCCGATGGTTGATGCGCGGCACGCCCTACGCCGTAGGCGGGGCGGCGCTGGCCGCGGTGATACCCTGGCTGTTCTGGCTCAGCGGCGCCATCGTGGCCCTGGTCACGCTGCGTCGCGGTCTGTCGCCGGCGCTGCCGGTGCTGGTAGCGGCCGCCATTCCTGCCGGCTGGTGGTGGGCTCAGGGCGATGCCCTGCCGCTGGCCAGCGTACTGCTGGTCACGCTGATGGCGGTGGTGCTGCGCTCCCGCATGCGCTGGGGCGAGGCGCTGATCGTCGGCACGCTGGCCGCGGCGGCCATGATCCAGCTCGGCGTCTTCGTGCCGCCGGGTGGTGCCGGGCCGCTGCTGGAGCAGCTGCGCCAGGGCTCGGCCGAGATCGACCGCATGCTGAACGAGCTGGCAGGTCAGGGCTTCAACACCGAGGAGCTGGCGACGCTGCTGATCGGCGGCATCACCGGTCTGATGGTGCTGATCGCTGCGGTGGGCTGTCTGGCGCTGGCGCGGGCCTGGCAGGCGGGGCTCTACAACCCCGGCGGCTTTCGCGAGGAGTTCCATGCGCTGCGCCTGGTGCCGCGTGAACTCGGCTTGCTGGTGGTGCTCGGCGTGGTGGGCATGGTGCTGGGATTGCCGTCGCTCTCCATGCTGGTATGGGTCCCACTGCTGGTGGCTGGTATCGCTCTGGTGCACGGCTACGTCGGATTGAAAGGCATGAACGGGCTGTGGCTGATCGCTTTCTACGTATTGCTGATCACCACCTGGCCCATGATTCTGATAGTGCTGCTGGTGGCCCTCATCGATGTGTTCGCGGATTTCCGCGGCCGTCTGGCCTCTCGCAGCGACTGATAAGAGGTTAACGAGATGGAAGTCATTCTGCTCGACAACATTGGCAAGCTGGGCGGCCTGGGCGACAAGGTCACCGTGAAGCCCGGCTACGGCCGTAACTACCTGGTGCCCTACGGCCTCGCCGTGCCGGCCACCAAGGACAACGTGGAAGCCTTCGAGGCGCAGCGTGCCGAGCTCGAGGCCCAGGCCGCCGAGCGCAAGGCGATTGCCGAATCTCGTGCCGCTCAGCTGGCCGAGATCGAGCTGTCGCTGGTGGCCAAGGCCGGCGACGAAGGCAAGCTGTTCGGCTCCATCGGCCCGCGTGACCTGGCCGAGGCGCTGGGTCAGGCCGGCATCGAAGTCGCCAAGAGCGAAGTTCGCATGCCCGAAGGTCCGATCCGCCAGACCGGTGAATACGACATCGACCTGCACCTGCATGCCGAAGTCGATGCCACCGTTCGCGTGGTCGTCGTCGCCGAGTAAGCCTTACCGCACTCGACCGACCCAAGGGGCGCAGGAGAGATCCTGCGCCCTTTTCGTTTGCTGTATTGGGCAGGCGTGTGGGTGTCTTAGACATTGGTAGTAATATTACGGTTTGTCTTTGCATTGTAACTCTTAAACGATTAAGTTTTTTCTGCCTGGCTCCGCAGCGTTTCAGGCCAGGGCGGCAGGACGAGACATAAGAGACAAGAGTATCCCGCGATACCACTCTTAAACGATACAGCGCCATGCTTCCCACCGTTCTCCTTGCGTAAACAATCCAATAAACACAAAGGAACAACTGCGATGAAGACTGCCTTGCCAAGAACTCCGCTGGTTGCCGCCGTGGCCCTGGCCAGTTTCGGCATGATCGGGCACGCCGCCGCCGATACCAGCGCCCTGGAGCAGCGTCTGCTCGAACTGGAGAGCCGCATCGCCGCCGCCGAACAGCGCGCCAGCGCCGCCGAGCAGCGCGCCGAACTCGCCGAGGCCCAGGCTGCAGGAAGCCCGGCCCCCGCTGACGTGGAAGAGCGCCTGGCCCGTGTCGAGCGCCAGGCCAGCGGCGAAGAGGGCTTCTCGTTCAACGTCTACGCCCGCTCCGGGCTGCTGCTGGGTGAAGACCGCAAGAGCATCGACGGTGGCCCCTACGTGACGCCGGCCGGTGGGCTGGGCGGTGCCGTGGGGCGTCTGGGCAACGAGCCGGATACCTACGCCGAGGCGATTCTCAACTACCGCATGCAGTTCGACAACGGCGCCAAGGCGCATTACCGCACCATGCTGGCCAGCAGCACTGAGACCAGCAACGACTGGGATGGCGACTCCAACCTCAACGTGCGTCAGGTCTATGCCGAGTTCAGCGACCTGCCAAGCTTCACCGGCGCCTTCGAGAACGCCTCGATCTGGGCCGGCAAGCGCTTCGACCGCGACAACTTCGACATCCACTGGCTCGACAGTGATTTCATCTTCCTCGCCGGTACCGGCGCCGGTATCTACGACGTGCAGCTGGCCGACAACTGGCGCTCCAACTTCTCGCTCTACGGGCGCAGTTTCAGCGACTATCCGGTGCGCCCCGAGCGTCCGGGGGACGAGGGCAGTACCGATAGCTTGATCCTCACCGCCAACAACTACTTCGGTAACTGGCAGTGGATGGTGAGTGGACTGTCCGCGGCCGACAACGATGAGCGCGACATCGGGGAGGGCCAGTCTGCTGCCGACAGTGGCTTCCACACCATGGTGGCCTACCACGGCGACAGCTTCTTCGGCCTGAGCGAGGGCAACTTCAAGGTGGCGCTGATGCACGGCCAGGGCCTGGGCGCCGAGGTCAAGGGGCTCGGCAGCGATGGCAACCTGACCGACGATGCCCAGGCCACTCGTCTCGGCATCTACGGCACCACCTACGTAGCGCCGAATTGGCGTCTGGCTCCGGTGCTGCTCGGCGAGGTGAGCAAGGACCGCTACGTCGATGGCGACGACTACAAGTGGCTGACTCTCAACGCACGCCTGGTCAACGAGCTCACCCAGAACTTCGAGATGCAGTACGAGGCCAGCTACCAGTACATGGACCTCGACCCCAACGGCTTCGATGGCCGCAACGCGGTGAGCGGCGACTTTGGCAAGTTCACCATCGCGCCGACCTTCAAGCCCCAGGTGGGTGGCTTCTGGCAGCGGCCGGAGATTCGCGCCTTCGCCTCCTACACCGACTGGTCGAGCGATCTCAACAACTACGGTACTGGCTCCTTCGGCAACGAAGGCTTCACCGGCGGCCAGTGGAGCTTCGGCGTTCAGACCGAGGTGTGGTTCTAGGCCGGCTCCCGCAATCCCGTTGCTCGCACGCTGTTTCGAACCCTTGCCGCGACCGTTATCGGTCGCGGTTTTTGTCATTTCGAAAGGTGGGGTGGGCAACGGGCATCGGGTAGAATGGCACGGCCCGTTCCCCTCAAGGTTGCCGCACCATGAACGACACGCTCGAGCTCGATCAGGAAACCGCTGCGCTCAAGGTGCCGCCGCACTCGCTCGAAGCGGAGCAGTCGGTGCTGGGCGGCCTGATGCTCGACAACCAGGCCTGGGACAACGTCGCCGACCGTCTGGTGGCCGACGACTTCTACCGCTATGAGCACCGCCTGATCTTCAATGCCATGACCGGGCTTGCCGAGGCATCCAAGCCGTTGGACGTGGTCACGCTCTCCGAGGCGCTGGAGGGGCGCGACCAGCTCGATACCGTGGGCGGGCTCGCCTATCTCGCCGAGCTGGCGCGCAACACCCCCTCGGCGAGCAACATCCGCGCCTATGCCGACATCGTTCGCGAGCGGGCCACGCTGCGCAAGCTGATTCGTGCCGCCAGCCAGATCGCCGACGGCGCCTTTAGCCCCCAGGGGCGTCCCGCCGACGAGCTGCTCGACGAGGCCGAGCGGCTGGTGTTCCAGATCAGCGAGGAGCGCCCCAAGTCGGGCGGCCCCATCGGCATGAGCGAGCTGTTGGCCAAGGCGGTGGATCGCATCGACGAGCTGTTCAACATGAAGGGCGAGATGACCGGTCTCTCCACCGGTTTCCGCGATCTCGACGAGATGACCTCGGGCCTGCAGCCCTCCGACCTGGTGATCATCGCGGGCCGCCCCTCCATGGGTAAGACCACCTTCGCCATGAACCTGGTCGAACACGCCGTGATCGCCAGCGACCGCCCGGTGATGGTGTTCTCCATGGAGATGCCCGCCGAATCGCTGATGCTGCGTATGCTGTCGTCGCTGGGACGCATCGACCAGACCCGGGTGCGTACCGGTCAGCTCGAGGACGAGGACTGGCCGCGGCTGACCTCGGCGGTCAACCTGCTCAAGGACAAGCAGCTGTTCATCGACGATACCGCGGCGCTGTCGCCCAACGAGATGCGCTCGCGCATCCGCCGGGTGGTGCGCGAGCACGGCAACCTGGCCCTGGTCATGATCGACTACCTGCAGCTGATGCAGATCCCCGGCTTCTCCGAGAACCGCACTGGCGAGATCTCAGAGATCTCTCGCTCGCTCAAGGGCATGGCCAAGGAGTTCGGCTGCCCGGTGGTGGCGCTCTCCCAGCTCAACCGCTCGCTGGAGCAGCGTCCCAACAAGCGTCCGGTGATGTCGGACCTGCGCGAGTCCGGCGCCATCGAGCAGGATGCCGACGTGATCGCCTTCGTCTATCGTGACGAAGTCTACAATCCGGATAACCCCGACAACCAGGGCCTGGCTGAGCTGATCATCGGCAAGCAGCGTAACGGTCCCATCGGCACGGTGCACATGGCCTTCATCGGCAGGTACACCCGCTTCGAGGATCTGGCGCCGGATAGCTACGGCGACGCTTTCGGCGAGTGAAGCGCAGCAGCGCTTGAGCCAGCGGCGCGGCCCCGTATAATGCCGAGCCCCCGATAGTCGTTTTCGAGGAGTGACCCATGGCAGGCGGATTTCGACGCGGCAAGCGTCAGCGCCCCCCCAAGCTGGAAGCCCGCGGTATCATCGAGTCGCTGGAGCGCGAGGGGCCGTTCAAGGAGTGGCTCGGCATGCCGGATCTCTATCGCTTTCATCTGGTCGTCGACGGTGAGGCCTACAGCTACCAGACCGAGGATGCCGAACTCACCGTCGCGGTAGGTGACCGCGTGGTGTTTCGCTACAAGGAGACCAAGGCGGGCAAATGGGTCGACCGCAACTCCCTGGCCAAGGCCATCGATCCTTCGGAGTACCAGTAGCCGCCTCGCGCAGGTGAGCGCCTGTGGAACCTGGCCACGGCTTCACTGTCATAATTTCGATACGTTAGCGTCATGCGATTGATATCGGGCACAGTCATGCTGTGCCCGATGTCTATCCAGCGACCCCAACGGAACGAAACAGGACATGGAGGGAGCCATGGAATTCGAACAACTGAAGCAATTCGTCGCGCGCCATGACAATTTCGAAGTGCGCGTCATCACCCATTCCGGCAGCCACTGCTACCAGGTGGAACTCGAGGACGTGGAGGGCGTACGCCACATGCTGACACGGCGTGGCAAGCCCATGGTATTCCGTTCTCTCGAGGACGTTTACCTTGAGCTGCAGCGTGCCGGCATCCACCGGGCCTTCCTGGTCCAGCATGTGCCGCAAGACGAAGTCATCGGTCGCGAGGCGCACTATCACGACCCGCTGACGTCGCGCATGCCGCTGGTCTTCTAGGCCTGGCCTGAGTAAGTCTGGTCGAGCAATAACCTTGATCCAAGTTATACAAATCGACTTCATAGTATAACTCGATGCCCCTGACGAACCTTGCCTGATACAATGGCGCTCCTTGAACTTACGTCACGAGGAGCGCAGCGCATGGTCGCATCGCAAGAGGTATCGGGCTCGCCGGAGCGTCAACGTCCGACTCATGCTCCGGCGGATCATCCCGCGGTGGCCCGGCCCAGGGTAGGTGTGGTGCTGGTCAACCTGGGCACGCCGGATGCCACCGATTACTGGTCGATGCGGCGCTATCTGAGTGAGTTTCTCTCCGACAAACGAGTAGTCGACTATCCCAGTTGGAAGTGGCAGCCGCTGCTGCAGCTGATCATTCTTTCGCGCCGGCCATTCAAGTCGGGCGAGGCCTATCGCGGCATCTGGAACACCGAGAAGAACGAGAGTCCGCTGCTGACCATCACCCGTGACCAGACGCGCAAGGTGGCCGAGGGGCTGAAGGCGCGCCATGGCGAGCAGGTGCTGGTGGACTTCTGCATGCGCTACGGTAACCCTTCCACGGACAGCGTGCTGCGGCGCCTGCAGGCCGAGGGCTGCGAGCGCATCCTGTTCTTTCCGCTCTATCCGCAATACGCCTCGCCGACCACGGCCACGGCCAACGACCACGCCTTCCGCACCCTGATGAAGCTCAAGTGGCAGCCGGCGATTCGTACCGTGCCGGCCTACTTCGAGCACCCGGCCTATCTCGAGGCGCTGAGCAACTCGGTGCGTGAGGCCTACGCCGCGGCCGAGTCGGCACCGGAAGTGCTGGTGGCCTCGTACCACGGCGTGCCCAAGCGCTTTCTGCTCGAGGGCGACCCCTACCACTGCCAGTGCCAGAAGACCACGCGACTGCTGCGCGAACGGCTTGGCTGGGCGGAGGGCGAGATTCAGACCGCCTTTCAGTCGCAGTTCGGCCCCGAGGAGTGGGTCGGCCCGCAGACCGTCGACCACGTGGCCGAGCTGGCGCGCCAGGGCAGGAAACACATTGCGGTGATTTCCCCGGCCTTCTCCGCCGACTGTGTCGAGACCCTGGAGGAGATCAACGAGGAGATTCGCGACAGCTTCCTCGCCGCGGGGGGAGAGCGTTTCACCTACATTCCCTGTCTCAACGACCGCGACGATCATATCCAGGCGTTGCTGGCGATCATCGACAACGAGCTGGGCGGCTGGGCGTGAAGCGGGAGAGAGCCGATCAGGCCACCTGATCGGCTCTCGTTTCAGCGGAACAGGCGCGAACGCTTCTGCTTGCGATACTTCCAGGGATGTTTGGCGCGGGCCGGACGCGCCACCCGGCTCTGGCCCACGTCCTCGTCGCGGAACTCCGGCACCGAGCCGCGGGTGCCGGTGGTGAAGCGCAGGTGCATGTGCAGCCCGGTCTTGGCCAGCATGTGCCCCGTCACCGGGGCGGTGATGAACAGGAACAGGGTGATCAGCAGCTCCTGCACGTGCAGCTCGCGCTGGGTGATGGTGAAGTAGATCATCGAGGCGATCAGCACACAGCCGATGCCCAGCGTGGTGCCCTTGGTGGGGCCGTGCAGGCGCATGAAAAAGTCCTTGAACTGCAGCATCCCCAGCGAGCCGGTGAAAGCGAACACCCCGCCGGCTATCAGCAGGAAGGCGATCACACCTTCGGCAATGACGTAGAAGGTCATGTGGTGTCCCCTATTCGATGATGTCGCCGCGCAGCAGATAGCGGCAAACGGCCATGGTGCCGATGAACCCAAGCATGGCGATCAGGATCGCCGCCTCGAAGTAGGTCTTGGTGTTGAGCCACAGCCCCAGCAGCACGATCAGGGCGATCGAGTTGACGTAGAGCGTATCGAGGGCCAGCAGACGGTCGGGTACGTCCGGGCCGATGGCCAGGCGATAGACGTTCATGGCCATGGCCAGCACGATGAGCGTCAGGCTGATCAGCAAGGCTGTGTCTAGCATTCGAAGATCTCCTTGAGCGGGCGCTCGTAGCGATCGCGGATCTCGCGGATCAGGGCCTGTTCGTCGTCGAGGTCGAGGACATGGATCAGCAGCGAAGAGCCGTCGAGACGGATGTTGGTCGATACCGTGCCCGGCGTCATGGTGATGGTGTTGGCCAGCAGGGTGATGGCCAGGCGGTCCTTCACCTCCAGCGGGTACTCGACGAAGCCCGGGTGCGGTTCGCGCCGCGGCAGCAGGATCAGCAGGCTGACATGCACGTTGGCCTTGACGATGTCCCACATCACCACGAGCACGAACCAGACCAGTTTGAGCGGATGCTTGACCCGCGGCAGCGGCTCCCAGAAACCCTGCGTCAACAGCGGAATGCCCACGGCCAGCACCGTGCCGAGCAGCAGCTGGCCGGGTGCGATGCTGCGCACCATCAACAGCCATACCACCAGCAGCACCAGCGACAGGGTGGGGGTGGGCAGGAAACGTCCCATGGCCTTCATAGCGTGTCTCCCTGCGTCTCGTCATGGAGCGGCTGGCGAGACTGCACCAGATCCCGGGTCGGTTCGTCGCTCAGCAACTGCTGAATCACGACCTGGGGCATGGCCAGCTGCTCCGCGGTGGCTTGGGCGTAGTGGCTGATGGGCCCGGCGAAGACGACCAGCAGGGGAGCGCTGGCCAGCAGCCAGATCACGCCGACGAGCTGGGGGCGGGTGACCTTGCCGGAGGCCACCTCGCCTTTGTAGCTGGCCCAGAAGAATACCGACCCCGCCCGCGACATGGCGATCAGGGCGCTCAGGCCGGCCAGCAGCAGCAGCGGCCACAGCCATAGCCGGGCGCTGCCCTCTGCGGCCTGCATCAGCAGCAGCTTGGCCAGGGAGCCGGCCAGCGGGGGCAGACCGACCACGCCGACCGCTGCGGCCAGGAACAGACCGCCGAGCAGGTAGCGCTGGTGCAACCGGCGGGCGCGCACCAGACGCGTACCGGCCTTGCCGCGCTGCTGACCGATCAGCTCGGCGATCAAGAACAGCACGCCGCAGATCAGGGTGGTGTGGGGCAGGTAGTAGAGCAGGGCGGTTGTGGCAGCGGTGGTACCCAGGCTGGCGGCCGCCAGCAGGGTGCCTACCGAGATCAGCACCAGGTAGGCCACCAGGGGGCGCAGGTCGCGGGCCGCCAGTACACCGATGGCGGCCAGCAGGATGGTGGCCAGCCCCGACCACCACAGCCAGCCCTGTATGGCGGATTCGGCGTCGCTGTCGGCAAAGATCAGGCTGTGCACGCGGAGAATGGCGTAGAGGCCGAGCTTTGTCATGATGGCGAACAGCGCCGCCACCGGTGCGG
The DNA here is from genome assembly GCF_000246875.1 of Halomonas sp. KM-1. Classification (NCBI taxonomy): domain Bacteria; kingdom Pseudomonadati; phylum Pseudomonadota; class Gammaproteobacteria; order Oceanospirillales; family Halomonadaceae; genus Halomonas; species Halomonas sp. KM-1. Next base: position 46,900 of record NZ_BAEU01000154.1, on the reverse strand, counting down.
GTGCCGAGGAGTAGGTGCGCGGCAGCCAGAAGTAGAGCGGCAGCAGGGCGGCCTTGAGGCTGAACACCACGATCAGCAGCAGGGCGCCGGCAGTGACCAGGGCGGCCTGGTCGCCGGACATGGTGGCGACCCGACGTCCCATGTCCGCCATGTTGAGGGTACCGGTCGCTCCATACAGCACGCCCAGTGCGATCAGGAACAGCGCCGAGCCGGCCACGTTGAGGATCACGTAGTGCAGCCCGGCGCCGACCCGCTCCTTGCCGCCGCCGTGCATCAGCAGGGCATAGGAGGCGAGCAGCGTGATCTCGAAGAAGACGAACAGGTTGAAGATGTCGCCGGTGAGAAAGGCGCCGTTCAACCCCATCAGCTGCAGTTGGAAGAGGCCGTGGAAGTTGCTGCCGCGGACGTCGTCACCGGCGCTGGCGAAGATCACGCAGCCCAGCGCCAGCACGGCGGTCAGGCCCAGCATGAGCGCCGAGAGGCGGTCGAGCATCAGCACGATGCCGAAGGGGGCCTGCCAGTTGCCCAGTGCGTAGAAGGTCAGTTCGCCGCTGGCCGCCTGCTGCAACAGCAGCAGGGTGACGATGACCAGCAGGGTGGTGAAGGCGATGCTCAGGCGACGGTGAGTCCGGTCGCTGGCCTTGCCCGACAGCAGCAGCACCAGGGCGCTGAACATCGGCAGCAGGATGGGCAGAGAAATCAGATGCTGGTTCATCGTGGGGCGTCTCCATCCTCGCCTTGCTGGCCGTCGACATGGTCGGAGCCGAGGTCGCCGCGGGCGCGGATCGCCAGGATCACGACGAAAGCGGTCATGGCGAAGCCGATCACGATGGCGGTGAGCACCAGGGCCTGGGGTAGCGGGTCGGTGGGGGTGATCGAGTCGCCGATCACCGCCGCTGCGTGAGTATTGAGCCCGCCGGTGGAGAACAGGAACAGGTTCACCGCGTAGCCGAGCAGTGCCAGGCCGACGATGACAGGGAAGGTGCGCCCGCGCAGCAGCAGATAGATGCCACTCGCCGTGAGCACGCCGACGACGAGGGAGAACAGGGCTTCCATCAGCGTTCCTCCAGCGTTGGGCGATTGACCGTGGTGACGCGGCCCAGGTTGATCAGGATCATCAGCACGGCACCCACCACGGCGAGATAGACGCCGACGTCGAACAGCATCGCCGTGGCCAGCTCGAACTCTCCTACCACGGGCAGGTGGAAATGGCCGAAGGCCGAGGTCAGGAAGGGGAAGCCGAACAGCCAACTGCCCAGGCCCGTGGCCAGCGCCACGGCCAGCCCCGATACGGCAACGATCGGATAGGAGATCGGCAGTCGCTCGCGGGTCCAGTCGTGGCCGCGGGCCATGTACTGCAGGATCAGCGCGGTGGCGGTGATCAACCCGGCGATGAAGCCGCCGCCCGGCTGGTTGTGGCCACGCAGGAAGATGTACACCGACACCAGCAACGCCAGCGGCAGCAGGATCTGGGCCACCACCGACAGGATCAGCGGATAGCGATGCCGCGACCAGCGGATACCCTCGATGTTGCCCGAGGGCATGAACAGGCGCAGACGGTTGAGCAGCTTGAAGGTGGCGAGGCCGGCCAGGGTGAGCACGGTGATCTCGCCCAGGGTATCGAAGCCGCGGAAGTCGACCAGGATGACGTTGACCACGTTGGTGCCGCCGCCGCCGGGCACGCTCTCGCGCAGGAAGTAGTCGGCGATGGTCAGGGTTTCCCGCGTCAGCATGGCGTAGTTGAGCATGGCCACCACCAGACCCAGCGAGGTGGCGAGTATCAGGTCACGTAGAATGCGTCGGCTCGAGACCAGCAGCGGTGGGCGCTGAGGCAGGAAGAACAGCGCCAGGATCATCAGGATCATCGAGGCGACCTCCACCGACAGTTGGGTCAGGGCCAGGTCGGGAGCGGAGAAGCGCACGAAGGTCAGCGAGACCGACAGTCCCACCACCGAGAGCATCAGCAGCGACACCAGCCGCCAGCGATGACTCAGGGCGCTACCGATGGCGCCGAACACCATCAGGCCGGCGCCGAGGAACAGCATGCCGTCGAGCGGCTGCTGGCCGCGCTCGCCGGTCAGCGACTCCAGTTGGGTCAGGCCGATGGCGGCCATGGCCAGGGCGCTCAGGATCAGCAGCGCCTGGTAACGCTGCAGGGAGCCGTTCTCCAGGCGCAGGGTCAGCCACAGGGTCGCCTTGATCAGCCGCTGCACCGCTGCCTCGAAGATCAGCCCGGCGTTGCGCTCATGGAACAGGGCGGCGATGCCGGCCAGACGCCGATGCTGGCGCAGCACCAGCACGCCGCCGGCCACTGCAGCCACGCTCATCAGTAGCGGCAGGTTGAGGCCGTGCCACAGGACCAGGCTGACCACCGGGGTGGTCTCGCCCTGCACGGCGAGGCTCGCCGCGTGCAGCAGCGGGGCCGCCAGGGTCATCGGGAACAGTCCCACCAGCAGGCTCATGGCGGCCAGGAACAGCCCGGGGGCCAGCATGCCCCGCGACGGGTCGTGCACCTTCATCGGTGGCAGCGCTTTCTGCTCGCGGGTCAGTTTGGGCTCGGCGAAGAACAGGCTCCAGATCAACCGCAGCGAGTAGGCCACCGAGAGCATGGCAGCCACCACCACCAGCAGCGGGATGACGATGCTCAGTGCGCCGAGCAGGTTGTTGAGCAGGCTCTCTTCGAACAGCATCTCCTTCGACAGGAAGCCGTTGAACGGAGGGAAACCGGCCATGGCGGAGCCGGCCAGAATGGTCATGGTGCCGGTCAGCGGCATCATCGACCACAGCGCGCCGAGCCGGTCGATGTCGCGGGTGCCGGTTTCATGGTCGATGATGCCGACCATCATGAACAGCGCCGCCTTGAAGGTGGCATGATTGAGGATGTGAAACACGGCGGCAACGATGGCCAGCGGACTGCCGAGCCCCAGCAGCAGCGTGATCAGGCCCAGGTGGCTGACGGTGGAGAAGGCCAGAATGCCCTTGAGGTCGCGCTCGAGCAGGGCGAACCAGGCGGCGTAGAGCATAGTGGCCAGACCCACCAGCGACAGGCTGACCGCCCACAGCGCGGTGTCGCCCAGTGCCGGATTGAGGCGTGCCATCAGCAGCACGCCTGCCTTGACCATGGTGGCCGAGTGCAGGAACGCTGAGACCGGGGTGGGGGCGGCCATGGCATGGGGCAGCCAGAAGTGGAACGGGAACTGCGCCGATTTGGTGAAGGCGCCCAGCAGTACCAGGGCCACGATCAGCGGATAGTGCGCCGAGGCGCGGATCAGGTCGCCGGCCGCCAGCACGTCGCCCATGGCGAAGCTGCCCACCGCCTGACCGATCAGCAGGATGCCGGCCAGCAGGGCGAGACCGCCGGCACCGGTGACGGTCAACGCCATGCGTGCGCCACGCCGGGCATCGCTGCGGTGGCCCCAGAAGCCGATCAGCAGGAACGAGGAAATGCTGGTGAGCTCCCAGAACAGCCACAGCAGGATCAGGTTGTCGGCCATGGCGATGCCGAGCATGGCGGTCATGAACAGCATCATGTAGGCGAGGAAGCGGCCGTCGTCCTCCTCGGCCGAGAGATAGAAGCCGGCGTACAACAGGATCAGACTACCGATACCCAGGATGAGCAGGGAGAAGAGCAGCGTCAGGCCGTCGATCCGCAGCGCGAGATCCAGGCCCAGCAGGGGCATCCAGGGTATGCGTAGGCTGACCACGTCGCCGCCGAGCACGGCCGGCGCATGCAGCAGAACCAGGCCGAGAGCGAGCAGCGGGGCGATCAGCGTGGCGGTGACGCAGGCTTTGCGGCCGTGGCGCGAGGTCATCACCGGTACGAAGATACCGGCGATGGTAAGCAGGGGGATCCACAGCAACGACATGGCGGTTCGTCCATTCTGGCGGCGGTCGATGCGTCGCACCACAGCACAGAGAGATCCGTCGTGGCGTAATCTGCCCGAGCACCGCGCACACAGGCTAATGGTATCGATCGAGGAGCGCAGGGCCGGGTCGTTGGGAACGGTGTAATGAAGAAACGTTTTGAAATCGCTATACTAGCAAGCCGTTTCGTCGTGAAATCAACGCTCACCGTAGCCAGCCGCGGCGCAAAGTCTAATCCTTTTGCGCTGCAATATACAGGTTTGGCCCGGCTACCGACGCTCATCCTTTGGGCGTATTTTTTCGGCCGCAGCACGGATTTCTTTAATCGCGACGTCACGCTGTGCGGGGGATACCCGGACGTCCCGGCAGGCTCTGCCGTCGATGTCGGCGCTGCGAGGTGGCGAGGCGCCATGTCCGGACGATGAACTGAACAGAAGGGAACTGCATGATGCAACTAGCCGTGCTATCGGGATTCGTGCTGGCCGCCTTTGCGCCGTTGCTGCACCGCTGGTTCGGTGGGCGTGCCAGCTTCGTGCTGGCCGCGTTTCCGGCCGCGCTGGCACTCTGGTTCCTGGGCCAGGTGCCGACGGTGATGCGCGGCGAAGTACTCTTTCTCGAACTCGACTGGGTGCCGTCGCTGGGCATGAGCCTGAGCTTCGTCATCGATGGCCTGGCGCTGTTGTTCGCGCTGCTGATCACCGTGATCGGCACCTTCGTGCTGATCTATGCGGGCGGCTATCTCAAGGGGCATCGCGATCTGGTGCGCTTCCACATCGTCATCCTGGCCTTCATGGTGTCGATGCTGGGCCTGGTGCTGGCCGATGGCCTGCTGACCCTGTTCGTGTTCTGGGAACTGACCAGCATCACCTCTTACCTGCTGATCGGCTTCAGCCATGCCGACATCGAGGCGCGCAAGTCGGCGCGTCAGGGGCTGTTCGTCACCTTCGCCGGCGGGCTGGCGCTGATGGCGGGGCTGGTGCTGTTGGGCAACGCCAGTGGCAGCTGGTCGCTGGCCGAGATCAGCGCCGGCGGCATCGACCTGCGCGAGCACGATCTCTACCTGCCGATGCTGCTGTGCCTGCTGCTGGCGGCCTTCACCAAGTCGGCGCAGTTCCCGTTCCACTTCTGGTTGCCCAATGCCATGGCCGCCCCCACGCCGGTGTCGGCCTATCTGCACTCGGCCACCATGGTCAAGGCGGGCATCTACCTGCTGGCCCGCCTGCATCCGAGCCTCGGCGGCACCGAGGCCTGGGTCGGCATTCTGTCGGTGGTCGGTGCCCTGACCATGTTCACCGGTGCCTTCCTGGCCATCCGGCACACCAACATCAAGAAGATGCTGGCCTACTCCACGGTGATGGCGCTCGGCACCCTGACGATGCTGCTCGGTATCGGCACCGAGGGGGCGTTGATCACCTTCGTCACCTTCCTGCTCGCCCACTCGCTGTACAAGGGCGCGCTGTTCATGGTGGCCGGTATCCTCGATCACGAGACCGGCACCAAGGACATCACCGCCATGGGCGGCTTGCGACCGCTGATGCCGGTGACGGCGGTGGTTGCCGTCATCGCCGCGCTGTCGCTGGCCGGGGCGCCACCGCTGTTCGGCTTCATCGCCAAGGAGATGATGTTCGAGGCGGCCCTCGATGCGCAGACCTTCGGCTGGCTGGTGCTGCTGCTGGCCTTCGTCTCGGCGTTTTTGACCATCGCCGTGGCTGCGATCATCGCGCTGCGGCCGTTCTTCGGCGAGCGTCGGGCGACGCCGCGGGTGGCGCACGAGGCGCCGCTGTCGATGCTGCTGGGCCCGGCCTGTCTGGCGGCGCTGTCGCTGCTGCTCGGCGTGGTGCCGGTGATCGCCGGCATGGGGGTGCTCACGGCAGCCGCCTCAGCGGTCATGGGCGAGCCGGTGACCGTCTACCTCTCCTTGTGGCACGGCATCAATCTGCCGCTGGTCATGTCGATCGTGACCCTGGCGCTGGGCTACCTGCTGTTCAAGCGCTGGGACCGCGTGCGCGCTCATCTGGCACGGCTCGATCCGGTCATGGCGCGCGGCCCGGAAGCGGGCTACGAGGCGTTCATGCACTGGATCACGGTGGTGTCCGAGTGGCAGACCCGTATTCTGCAGAACGGCTACATGCGCAATTACATCCTGGTGATGGTGCTGGTGCTGATCGCGCTGCTGGGCAACTCGCTGCTGCTCAGGCATCCGCTGGAGATCGCCTTCGAACTCGACGTGCGCTTCCACGAAGTGGTGGTGGTCGCCATGATGGTGCTCGGCGCATTGTTCGCCGCCGTCGCCCGCTCGCGGCTCAGCGCGGTGGTGTCGGTGGGCATCATGGGCTTCTCCATCGCGCTCACCTTCATCCTGTTCAGCGCTCCGGACCTGGGTATCACTCAGCTGCTGGTGGAAACCCTGACGGTCATCCTGCTGGTGCTGGTGCTGTTCCGCCTGCCGCGCTTCGCCAGCCTGTCGACGCCGCTGGAGCGGGTGCGTGACGTGCTGGTGGCGGGCAGCGTGGGCGTGCTGGTCACGCTGTTGATCCTTACCGCCTGGGGCATCGACCAGTTCGTGCCGATCTCCGAGTACATGATCGAGAACAGCGTGCCGCTGGCCCACGGGCGCAACATCGTCAACGTGATCCTGGTCGATTACCGCTCGCTGGATACCTTGGGCGAGATCTTCGTGCTGGCCCTGGCCGCCATCGGGGTCATCGCCATGCTCAAGCTGAGGGCGCCGGTGAAGCCGGCCAAGCCGACGGCGCAGGAGAAGGAGTCGAGCCATGGTTAAGTCCGGTACGCTGATACTGCACACGGCGGCGCGTATCCTGATGCCGCTGCAGCTGCTGTTCTCCGTGTTCCTGCTGCTGCGTGGCCACGACGAGCCCGGCGGCGGTTTCATCGCCGGGCTGGTGGCGGCGGGGGCCTTCACGCTCTACCTGTTCGCCTTCGGCGTCAGCGCCACCCGCGAGGTGCTGCGCATGGTCGACCCCCGCGATCTGATCGGCATGGGGTTGCTGCTCGGCATGATCTCGGTGTTCCCCGCCTGGTTCGTCGATCAGCCCTTCCTCACCGCCCAGTGGTGGACGATCCCGGGCGTCGATTTCTACGCCTCGACCCCGCTGATCTTCGACATCGGGGTCTATCTCGCCGTGCTGGGCTCGGTACTGGCCATGGTCATGACGCTGATGGAGGTGGACAAGGATGAACCTTGAGCACGTGGGCGCTGCGGGTGCCTCATCCACGACTTCGGAGGGAGGAACGCGATGGAACCGGTAATGGCCGTGGCCGTTGGCCTGCTCTATGCGGCCGCCATCTTTCTCATGTTGCGGCGTTCGATCGTCAAGCTGGTGATCGGGCTGATGCTGCTCTCCAACGCCGCCAATCTGCTGATCTTCACCACTGCCGGCATGACCCGCGGCGCGCCGCCGCTGATCCCCGAGGGGCTCGCGGCGCCGTTGGGCCCGGTGGCCGACCCCTTGCCCCAGGCCGTGGTATTGACCGCCATCGTGATCGCCTTCGGCGTGTTGGCGTTCGCCGTGGTGCTGATTCGCCGGGCCTACGAAATCGTCAAGGCCGATGACCTGGACAAGATGAAGGAAACCGATACGTGAGGCCCGAAGTCGCCCTTCCCGTTCTTCTGCCGCTGCTGTCGGGGGCCATTTCGCTGCTGTTCTGGCGCTCTCGTCCCATGCAGCGTTTCACTGCCGTGGCCGGTAACCTCGCACTGCTCGGCGTGTCGCTGTGGCTGCTGGTGTCCGTAACCCAGGAGGGTTACGTGGTGATCCAGATGGGGGGTTGGCAGGCTCCCTTCGGCATCACCCTGGTAGCTGACATGCTCAGCGCGGTGATGATCGTGCTCACCGGTATCATGGGACTGGTACTGTCGATCTATTCGCTGGCTTCGACCGGCCCCGGCCACGAGCGCTTCGGCTACTACCCGCTGATGCACCTGCTGCTGGCCGGCGTCGCCGGCGCCTTTCTCACCGGCGACGTGTTCAACCTCTATGTCTGGTTCGAAGTGATGCTGGTGGCCTCCTTCGCGCTGCTGATTCTCGGCGGCGAGAAGGCGCAGATGGAGGGGGCGATCAAGTACGTCACCCTCAATCTGCTGGCCTCGGTGATCTTTCTCTCCGCGGTGGGGCTACTCTACGGCATGGTCGGTACGCTCAACATGGCGGATGCCGCCCAGCGCCTGGCCGTGGCCGAACACCAGGGCATGGTCGAGGTACTGGCGGTGATGTTCATGGTCGCCTTCGGCATCAAGGCGGCGGCGTTCCCGTTGTTCTTCTGGCTGCCGGCTTCCTACCACACGCCGCCCGTGGCGGTGTCGGCGCTGTTCGCCGGGCTGCTGACCAAGGTCGGCGTCTACGCCCTGTTCCGCTTCTTCACCCTGCTGTTCGACCAGACCCTCGGCTACACCCAGGAGCTGCTGATCTGGGGCGCCGCCCTGACCATGGTCACCGGTGTGCTGGGGGCTGCGGCGCAGTTCGAATTCCGCCGCATCCTGTCGTTCCACATCGTCAGCCAGATCGGCTACATGATTCTCGGTCTGGCACTGTATACCCCGCTGGCCATCGCCGGGGGCATCTTCGCCGTGATGCACAATATGGTGGTCAAGACCAACCTGTTCCTCATCAGCGGCATTACCCGGCGCTTGCAGGGTACCTACGAGCTGAAGAAGATGGGCGGACTCTATCGCGAGCGTCCCTGGCTGGCGGTGGCCTTCTTCCTCTCCGCCTTCTCGCTGGCCGGGGTGCCGCCGCTGTCGGGCTTCTTCGCCAAGTTCGTCATCGTGCGCGCGGGCATCGAGGCGGAAGCCTATGTGGTGACCGCGGTGGCGCTGCTGGTGGGGCTGATGACCCTCTATTCCATGGTCAAGATCTGGAACGAGGTATTCTGGAAGTCCCTGCCAGAGGACAACCTGGTACCCCCCGAAGAGGTGGTGGTGGGTGACGACAGCCGCATGGTGCCGCCGAGTCTGTGGCTGATGTATCTGCCGGTGGCGGTGCTGGCCCTGTTTGCGCTGCTGATCGGCGTGCTCGCCGAGCCGCTGATGGCGATGATGAATCAGATCGGCGATCAGCTGATGAACCCGCAGGGGTATATCGAAGCGGTGCTGGGTGCCGAGGTCGGGGTCGAGGACGCTCTGATCGAAGCGCCGGATGAGGAGGTGTCGCCATGACGGGAGCTATCTGGAACCTGCTGCTGGCGATGGCCTGGGTCATCCTTTCCGGCGACTTCTCGGGGCTCAACCTGGTGGTCGGGCTGGTCTTCGGCTACATCACCCTGGTACTGATCGAACCGCAGGTCGACGCCCTGACCGGCTATCCGGCGCGGGTGCCGCGGATCCTCAGATTCCTCGGCTTCTTCATCAAGGAGCTGGTGCAGGCCAACCTGCGGGTCGGGTTCGATATCCTGACTCCGCCCTGGCACATGAAGCCGGGGGTGATCGCCATGCCCCTCGAGGCGCGCACCGAGCTGGAGATCACCATGGTCGCCAACCTGATCTCGCTGACCCCGGGCACCTTGAGCCTGGACGTTTCCGACGACCGCAAGGTGCTCTACATCCACGCCATGTTCCTCGACGATGAAGAGGAGCTGCGCCGCAACCTCAAGGAAATGGAATACCGTGCACTGGAGCTGTTCCGTTGAGTACGCCAAGGCCGAGTGGGGAGTGATATGGCTACAGTGATTCTGATAAGCCAGGTGCTGATGGGCATCGCTCTGATCCTGGCCTTCGTGCGTGTCGTGAGAGGTCCCAGCCTGCCCGACCGAGTGGTGGCGCTGGAGCTGTTCGCCAGCATCGTGGTGGGGTTGGTGGGCGTCTATGCCATTCGCACCGACGTCTCCAGCTTTCTGGATGCCGCCATCGTGATCGCGCTGATGGGCTTTCTGGCCGCCATCGGCTTTGCCCGTTTCCTGGAGCGTGGAGGACCGCGGGATGATTGAGACCATCAAGGGCTTTCTGATCCTCACCGGTGCCATCTTCATGCTGCTGGCAGCGCTGGGTATTCTGCGTCTGCCCGATCTGCTCACTCGCATGCATGCCACCACCAAGGCGGCGGCGCTGGGAGTGATCCTGATCATGCTGGCGGTGGCCGTGCATTTCGGAGAGGTGGCGGTGGTGGCGCGGGCCTTCGCCATCATCGTCTTCGTGTTGATGACCGCGCCGGTGGCGGCTCACGTGATCGGCCGGGCGGGCTACTTCGTCGGCTCCAAGCTGTGGAGCGGTACGGTGAAGGACGAGCTCAGACCCAACTACGACCCGCTCACTCACGAACTCAAGAGCGGTCTGGAAACGGATAGCAACGCGGTGCATCAGCCGCGCGAGAACGACCCCAAGTGAGGTAAGGCACGCGGTTACACAAAGCGACGCTTTCCGCGTGCGGCAGGGCTGGTCTGAAGACCGCTTCTGCGCCATTATCGGTGGCCTTCGACGTAAAGGAATACCGCGCCATGATTCGTCCTCTGTTCCCAGTCGCTCTACTCACCCTGGCTCTTGCCGGGTGTCAATCCGGCTCCATCACGCCCGTGCAGGAGGCGGCGGCCGACGAGCGCCCGCCGAGCGCTGCCGATTCGAGTGCCGCTTCGGCATCCAGCAATGCCACCGCACCTGCCCGCAGCGAGGCGGAGCCCGCCCCACCTGCCGACTTCCAGGCCTGGCTGCGCGACTTCCGTCGTCAGGCTCGGGCGGAGGGCATCAGCGAGGCGACCCTGTCGCGGGCGCTGGATGGTGTGCGTTACCGGCCGCGTGTCATCGAACTCGACCGTTCCCAGCCAGAGTTCGTACGTCCCATCTGGCAGTATCTCGAGACGGCCGTTTCCCAGGCGCGTGTGAGCCAGGGGCGGGCCAAGCTGGCCGAGCATCGCGACACGGCTCGGCGCATGGAGCAGCGTTACGGCGTGCCGGCCGAAATCATCGTGGCGATCTGGGGCATCGAGAGCAACTACGGCGGCAATTTTGGCGATTTTTCTACCCTGGAAGCGCTGGCGACCCTGGCCTTCGACGGCCGGCGCAGCGATTTCGCTCGCGGTGAATTGCTGGCCGCGCTGCGCATCATCGAGGCCGGCGACATTGCACCCGAGCGCATGGTCGGCTCCTGGGCCGGCGCCATGGGCCACACCCAGTTCATTCCTTCCAGCTTCGAGGCTTACGCGGTGGATGGTGACGGCGACGGTCGCCGTGATATCTGGGGCAGCATCCCGGACGTGATGGCTTCTACCGCCAACTACCTGGCGCGGGCGGGTTGGCAGCCCGGCCAGCCCTGGTTCGTCGAGGTGCGGCTGCCGAGTGATTTCGACTATGCCCAGACCGAACTTACCACGCGGCGTTCGAGCCAGGAGTGGGCGGCACAGGGGGTAAGCCGTCTCGGCGGTGGCAGCCTGCCGGCCTTCGACCAGGCCTCAGTGCTGGCCCCGGCGGGCGCCCAAGGGCCGGCCTTCCTGGTGGGTCCCAACTACCGTGCCATCCTGCGCTACAACAACGCCACCAGCTATGCCTTGGCAGTGGGCACCCTGGCCGACAGGATCGCGGAACGAGATGGTATCCGCAGTGACTGGCCGCGCGACGAGCAGCCGCTCTCGCGCAGTCAGGTACGTGAGATGCAGCAGGCGCTCAATGCCCGTGGCTTCGATGTCGGTGCGCCTGATGGTGTGATGGGGCCGAATACCCGGCGCGGCCTGCGCGATTACCAGCGCAGCATCGGCGTCACGCCGGACGGCTTCGCGACCTTGAGCTTGCTGCAGCGGCTGCAGCGTTGAACCGGTGACCTCGCTCTGACCGGTGAGCCAGAGCGGGGCGCCAGTTATGGCAAGATGAGGCGCTTAACAAGCTGCGGGCCTAGTTGTTGGTCCAGCGATCTAGGGTCTCGCTGATAGTACGTCCGGCCCGTTCGGCGCCTTCCTGGGTGCGCTCCCAGGCCTGTTCGGCTCCTTCGCCGACGCGATCGGCGCCGCGACGGGTCTGCTGCCAGGCGCTGTCGGCGCCTTCTCCGGCGCTATGCCACGCCTCGCGGGTGCGCTCGCGCGCCATGTCCCACCACTCCTGGTCGTAGCGCGGCATGGCCTCCAGCGACTCCGGATCGGCATCGACGATGATGTCATGGACCGTTTCGCCATCATCCTCGTAGTTGATCAGCCGGTAGTGGGCGTTGGTGATCACCAGGTAGTCGCCATTCTCTACCAGGTTGGCGTCAGGGCGAACGACGATGGCATGTACCTGCCGATCATCGCCGAGCAGAATATCGACCACCTCGCCCGGCTGGCTGTCCGGTGCCGCCTCGAAATGCACCTCGGCATCGAAGAGCGCCCGGGAGGAGTAGAGCCCCTGAGGCTCGAACTGCGCCTGTACGCCAGTGGCAAGGCCGGTAAGCAACAGGCCGGCCGAGGCGGAAATGAGCATCCTTTTCATGCGGGGGTATGTCATCGTTTCGCTCTCCTTATCCTTGGTGACACGAATAGTGTAGTAAATGTAACAATGTTCGGGCGGCTGTGACATGCCGCGGCAGACTGAGCATCGACGACAAAGGAGCTATCGTCATGAAGAGAGTGTACCGGAAAGATTCGGCTCGAAAGTTGCGTAACCGGCTATTGGCAACGGTGGGCGCGCTGTTGCTGGCGGGGCCGGCCATGGCAGAGGAGCCGGTCGTGTACGGCTGGGTCGAGAAGAGTACGCTCGAACCCTGGGGGGTCGAAGTCAAGGCCAAGCTGGACAGCGGCGCCCTGACCTCTTCTCTGGATGCCCGCGATATCGAGACCTTCGACAAGAACGGCGAGGAGTGGGTGCGCTTTCGCCTGGAATTGACCGATGAGGCCAGCGGCGAGCCGTTCGAGGAGAGCCTGGAGCTGCCGCTCTACCGCGACATTCGCGTGCGCGGGGCCGGCGGTCGCGACGAGCGTCCGGTGGTGCTGATGAAGATCTGCATGGGCGATACCATCCACGAGGAGCAGTTTAGCCTGCGTGACCGGGAAGAGATGCACTACCCGCTGCTGCTGGGTAGGCGCACCATCGGCCATCTGGGCCTGCTCGACGTCACTCGCACCTTCCTCAATTCGCCCGACTGCGGCGACGATGCTGAGGTGATGCGCTACGAGGGCGAGGACGAGGGCGACATCGAGGACGACGATGTCGAGGACGACGAGGCCTGATTCTGCCTGCCAGGCATCAGAACAGCCGGGCGAGCAGGGCGACCACGGCGGTTTCCACCCGCAGGATGCGGGGGCCAAGATGGATGCCCTCGCAGCCCGCCTCGAGCAGCCGCTCCACCTCATACGGGATGAAACCGCCCTCGGGCCCGATGAGCAGCACGCAGGGCTTGCTCAGGCCGGTGGGGCAGGGATTGGGCATGCCCGGGTGGGCGACGAGCCCGCGGCGGCCGTCGAGCAGCAGCGGTAGCCGCTCCTCGACGAAGGGGCGAAAGCCCTTGGCCACGCTGACGTCGGGCAGTACCGTGTCCCGCGCCTGCTCGAGGCCCAGCACCAGGTGCTCGTAAATCTTCGCCGGCCCGAGCTCCGGCGACTGCCAGTAGCTCTTCTCCACCCGACGGGTATGCAGCAGGGTGATCCGTTTCACCCCCATGGCGGTGACATGCTCGAGGCTTCTGGCCAGCATGCGCGGGCGCGGCAGGGCCAGCACCAGGTGCACCGGCAGCGCCGGCGGCGGGGGCGTGTCGAGCGCCTCGAGCGTAAAGCGGGCTTCATCGTCGGAGAGCAGCGTGAGCTCACCGCGACCGATGCCGCCGCCCTGTATGCCCAGGGTCAGGACGTCGCCGACCCGGGCGCGATGCACTTCCTTCAGGTGACGCAGGCGGCGCGGGTCGCGCAAGCACGCCAGGCGGTCGTGCCGGATATCTTCCGGAGCCAGCAGAATCAGGTTCATCGGGCCTCGTTTGTCGCTTCGATTTGCAAGGGCGGTAGCGCGGTGCACAATAGCAGCCAAGGGCAAACCTGCCTTTCCCATAAGGAGTGCCGTCGTGCGCGTGATTCGCAAGTATGCCAACCGCAGGCTCTATGATACCCAACAGAGCCGCTATGTAACGCTGGAAGATCTGCGGCGCCTGATTCTCGACGAGGAGCCGTTCCGCGTCGAGGATGCAAAGTCCGGTGAGGACCTGACCCGTACCATTCTGCTGTCGATCATCATCGAGCAGGAGCAGGCCGACGGTGAGGCCGAGGTCTTTTCCAACGATCTGCTGGCCCAGTTCATCCGTGTCTATGACATGGCACAGCCGCTGCCGCTGGCCCGTTATCTGGAGCAGGGCACCCAACTGATGCTCGAGCAGCAGAAGCGCATGCAGGATCAGTGGCAGCAGGCGATGCGCCACTCGCCCATGGAGCTGATGCGCGAAATGGCCGAGGAGAACATGCGCTTCTGGCAGCAGGCGATCGGCCAGGGACAGCCGGGCAAGCCGGAGCCGAAGGACAGCTCGGACAAGGAAGACGACAAGTAGGCAGGCTGCGCGGGGCGGCGTCCGGGGCCGCTTTCTGCCATAATGCCGCGACGTCTTATAGCCGAATGCCAGGTTCGCCGCATGGTCGGGCCTGATCGGTACGAAACAGGAAAAGCAAGCGGATGAAGGTTTTGATCATCGGCGGCGGTGGCCGCGAACATGCCCTGGCCTGGAAAGTCGGCCAGTCGCCCCTTGTCGAGCGGGTATTCGTGGCACCCGGCAATGCCGGTACCGCCCACGAGCCTGGGCTGACCAACGTTGCCATCGAGGCGACCGAGCTGGAGCGCCTGGTGGCCTTTGCCCGCGACGAGGGCGTGGAGCTGACCATCGTCGGTCCCGAGGCTCCGCTGGTCGAAGGCGTGGTGGATCGCTTCCGCGAAGCCGGGCTGGCCATCTTCGGGCCGACCCAGGGGGCTGCTCAGTTGGAGGGCTCGAAGTCCTTCACCAAGGATTTCCTCGCCCGCCACGCCATTCCCACCGCGGCCTATCGCACCTTCACCGAGGTCGAGCCGGCGCTCGTCTACCTGGCCGAGCAGGGCGCACCGATCGTGATCAAGGCCGACGGCCTGGCCGCAGGCAAGGGCGTGATCGTGGCCATGACCCTGGCCGAGGCCGAGGCGGCGGTACGCGACATGCTCGAGGCCAATGCCTTCGGCGATGCCGGTGCGCGGGTGGTGATCGAGGAGTTCCTCGAAGGTGAAGAGGCGAGCTTCATCGTCATGGTCGATGGCACTACCGTGCTGCCCATGGCCACCAGCCAGGACCACAAGCGCGCCCTGGATGGCGATGCCGGCCCCAACACCGGCGGCATGGGCGCCTATTCGCCAGCGCCGGTGGTAACCGAGAGCGTGCACGAGCGCATCATGCAGCAGGTCATCATGCCCACCGTTCACGGTATGGCTGCCGAGGGCCACCCTTATAGCGGTTTCCTCTATGCCGGCCTGATGATCGACGCCGAGGGCAATCCCAAGGTGATCGAGTATAACTGCCGCTTCGGCGATCCCGAGACTCAGCCGATCATGCTGCGTCTGCGCTCCGATCTCGCCGAGCTGTGCCTGGCCGGGGCGCGGGGCGAGCTCGCCGGCCACACCTGCGAGTGGGACCCGCATGCTGCGGTGGGCGTGGTACTGGCCGCCGGCGGTTATCCCGGCAGCTATCGCAAGGGTGACGCCATCGTTGGGCTCGACGCCGCAGAGGCGACCGGTTGCAAGGTCTTCCATGCCGGTACCGCCGAGGACGACCAGGGGCGTATCGTGACCAGCGGCGGGCGTGTGCTGTGCGTCACCGCGCTGGGACAGGGCGTGTCCAAGGCTCGCGATCTGGCCTACGAAGGCGTGGCGGCGATTCACTGGGACGGCGTTCAGTTCCGCCGCGATATCGCCTACCGTGCCATTGCCCGGGAGCGTCAGGAGGGCTGATCACGGCCTCCTGTATCTACCGCAACGACAGTCAGGGAGTGAGCATGGAGCGCATCAAGCTGGCATTTCCCGATTCCGCCATCGTGCACAGGCAGCCGCTGTCGGTACGCGTCACCGACATGAACTATGGTCGACACCTGGGGCACGATACGCTGGTATCGCTGCTGCATGAGGCGCGCATACAGGCCTTCGGCGCCCTTGGTCTCACCGAGTGGGACATGGGCGGCTTTCCCAGCGTGGTGGTCGACCTCGCCGTGCAGTACCAGTCCGAGGCCCGCTGGCCGGATGCGCTGGTGGTGGAGACAGCCATTCCGGAGCCGGCCAGCCAGGCTATCGTGGTCTATCATCGGGTACGGCATGCCGAAGGCGGCCGGCCGGTAGCCACGGCGCGCCTCAACCTGGTGCTGTTGGACCCGGCCCAGGGGCGCAGCGTCGCGCTGCCCGATGCCGTACGGCAGGCCTTTGTCGGAGCGGAGAGCGCCTGATGTCGCGGGAATATCCCATCATCGCCGTGACCGGCTCCTCCGGGGCCGGCACCACTACGGTGAAACGCACCTTCGAGCGCATGTTCGCGCGTGAGGACGTGCATGCGGCCTTCGTCGATGGCGATGCCTTCCATCGCTATACCCGCGAGGAGCTGGCGCGCATCTTCCGCGAAGAGCCCGAGCGCAAGAATCAGCTCTCCCACTTTGCCGTGGAGGCCAATCTGCTCGACCGTCTCGAAGCGCTGTTCCTGGAGTACGGCGAGCATGGCACCGGGACCTACCGGCACTACATTCATGCCGAAGACAAGCAGATGATCGAGGCGGGCCATCAGGTGGGCACCTTCACCGAATGGCAGCCGCTGCCCTGCGGCACCGACCTGCTGTTCTACGAGGGATTGCACGGCGGGCTGGTGACGTCGGGGCACGATATCGCCCGCCACGTGGATCTGCTGGTGGGGGTGGCGCCGACCATGAATCTCGAGTGGATTCAGAAGATCGACCGCGACATCAAGCTGCGCGGCTACTCCCAGGAGGCGGTGATCGACACCATTCTGGGTCGCATGAACGACTACGTGCGCTACATTCAGCCGCAGTTCTCGCGCACCCACATCAACTTCCAGCGGGTACCCACGGTGGATACCTCCAATCCGTTCGAGGTGCAGGACATCCCCAACGACGCCGAATCGTTCGTGGTGATTCGCTTCCGTGACCCCTCGACGGTGGATTTTCCCTGGCTGCTGGCGATGATCCAGGACTCCTTCATGAGCCGTCCGCACACTTTGGTGGTACCCGGGGCGAGGATGTCACTGGCCATCGAGCTCATCCTGGCGCCGCTGGTGCGCCATCTGCTGGCGCAGCGGCGTTTTCGGTAATACGCAAGGGAGCACGTCCGATGCAAGACTGCCTGTTCTGCAAGATCGTCAAGCGCGAGATCCCTGCCGATATCGTCTT
Organism: Halomonas sp. KM-1; assembly: GCF_000246875.1. Classification (NCBI taxonomy): domain Bacteria; kingdom Pseudomonadati; phylum Pseudomonadota; class Gammaproteobacteria; order Oceanospirillales; family Halomonadaceae; genus Halomonas; species Halomonas sp. KM-1. The sequence goes on along the minus strand of NZ_BAEU01000154.1, from coordinate 29,740 downwards.
CGAAGATGACCAGGTCCTGGCGTTCAACGACATCAATCCCCAGGCGCCGACCCATGTCCTGATCATTCCCAAGCGCCATATCGCCACTCTCAACGACCTCGAGGAGGCAGACCAGACCCTGGTCGGCCGGCTGCCGGTCGTGGCGGCCCATCTGGCCCGGGAGCGGGGCTTTGCCGATGACGGCTACCGGGTGGTGATGAACTGCAATGACCAGGGCGGGCAGACGGTCTATCATATTCATATGCACCTGATGGGCGGTCGTCGCTTTACTTGGCCGGCTGGCTAGCCGGCGCTCTGCGGTCCATCCGCGCGCGTCGAGGCGTGCGACGCATCAGGTGCATCCAATTTCATCAGCGCCACCCCATGGGTGGCGCTGTCGTAATAGCCGACAGGTTTCCGGGCGCGAAACGAGCACACCGCACCCTGACGAGCTCAGGAAGGCGGCGCAAAGGGAAAAGAGACATGAACCGTAACTACTCTCCGGCCGACAATCTGGTCCACCAGTTCGATACCGTGCTGCGCACATTGATCCCCCATGCAGCTCACCCCTCGCGCCCCTCGCCGGCCACCGCGGACATCCAGGACGACGACATGAGCGCCGAGGAGCGGCGCCATGCCGCCGGGCTGATGCGGGTCAATCATACCGGTGAGGTATGCGCCCAGGCGCTCTATCAGGGCCAGGGTTGCACCGCCAAGCTGCCGGAAGTGCGCAGTCAGATGGAGCACTCCGCCCAGGAAGAGATTGATCATCTGGCCTGGTGCGACGAGCGGCTGCAAGAGCTCGACAGTCACCCCAGCGTGCTGAATCCGCTGTTCTATGCGGCTTCCTTCGGCCTGGGGGCGGTGGCGGGCGCCATCGGCGACCGCATCAGCCTGGGCTTCGTCGCCGCCACCGAGGAGCAGGTGGGCAAGCATCTGGAGGATCACCTGGTCAAACTGCCAGCGGGCGACCGCCGCTCGCGTGCCGTGCTGCGTCAGATGGCCATCGACGAGGCGCATCACGCCCAACTGGCGCTGGAAGCCGGCGGGGCACGCTTCCCGGCGCCGATCAAATTCGGCATGTCGTTGATGTCGAAGGTGATGACCAAGAGCGTCTATCGAATCTGAGCACGTCGCGATGTCGGACGAGATCCATCGGCGCTGTATCGAAGTCGCCAGCCAGTTGAGTCCACTGCTCGCCGAGGCCATCGAGCGCGGTGGGCCGCTGGTACTGCGCGCCGACGACGGCCAGCCGCTGGCGGAGCGCCTGTGCCGTTCGATCGCTGGGCAGCAGCTTTCGGTAAAGGCGGCGCGCTCGATCTGGGCGCGGGTCGTCGATGCGGCGGGCGAGACGCCGCTGATGGAATTTTTCCTCGAGCCGAACCAGGAGGTGCTGCGTGGCTGCGGCCTGTCGGGGGCCAAGGCCAGAGCGCTGTGCCTGATTGCCGAAGAGGCCCGCGCCGGTCGGCTCGAAGCCGACGCGCTGCGAGGTCTGGACCATGTCGAACGCTCGCGGCACCTGACCGCACTATGGGGTGTGGGGCAATGGACCGCCGACATGCTGTCGATCTTCTACTTCGGCGAGCCTGACGTCTGGCCGGAAGGCGACGTGACGGCGCGCAAGACCCTCGAGCGTCTTACCAGCCCGCGGCGCAAGACGCTGCGAACCGCCATGCGTTTTGCCCCCCATCGCTCCTACCTTGCCCTATACCTGTGGCGGCATGTCGACTCGCCGCCTGGCTAGCGCTTGGCTATCCGTTTGGAACCAGAAAAGGCCCGCCAGGCGGGCCTTCGTCTGTATGGGGGCTCAGTCTCGGTGCTGCTAGTCGTCGATGATGCTGTAGGAGTGGGTAACGTCTACCCCACCCTTGGCCAGCATGATCGAAGCGCTGCAGTATTTCTCGGCCGACAGCTCCACGGCGCGCTTGACCTGGCTCTCCTTGAGGTTGCGGCCGCTGACGGTGAAGTGGATGTGGATCTTGGTGAAGACGGCTGGCACGGCATCGGCGCGTTCGGCCTCGATGGTCGCCACGCAGTCGCTCACGGGGGCGCGCGACTTCTCGAGGATCTCCAGCACGTCAAAGGAGGTGCAGGCGCCCATGCCCATCAGCAGCATTTCCATCGGGCGCGGGCCGGTATTGCGTCCGCCATGGTCGGGCGGGCCATCGATCACCACGCTGTGACCACTTCCCGATTCGGCGACGAACTGGCGGCCATCGGTCCACTTGACGCTGGCTTTCATGAGCAAGGTTTCCTTGTCGATACGTTCATGTCGGAGAGCTTACCACTGTGCGGCGCTCGGCTCAGCCCTGCCGCCTGATCAGCTCCCGGTCCAGCTCGGCCAGGCGCTCGGGCGTACCCACATCGACCCAGCGCCCGCGATGATGGGTGCCGCCGACGCGGCCGGCGTGCATCGCTGCACGCAGCAAGGGGGCGAGGGGAAACTCTCCCGGTGATCTGTCGGCCACCAGCGCCGGGTCGAGCAGGCTGAGCCCGGCGAAGGTCAGCCGCGGCTCGCCCGCGTCATGTACCCGGCCCGCGGCGTCCAGGTGAAAATCGCCGTCGGGGTGGTGCGTGGGGTTGTCGACCAGCATCAGATGGGCCAGATCGCTTCCCAGGGCGGGTAGCGTCGAGGGGTCGAATGCGCACCAGACGTCGCCGTTGATCAGCAGGAAGGGGGCGTCGCCCAGCAGTGGCAGTGCCTGACGAATGCCGCCGCCGGTCTCCAGCGGCTGCGTTTCGCGACTCCAGGCGATGCGTATGCCGAACTGGCGGCCGTCGCCCAGGGCGCTGATGATCTGCTCGGCGCGATAGCTGACGTTGATCACCACCTCGTCGATACCGGCGGCCGCCAGCCGCTCCAGGTGATGCACGATCAGCGGCTTGCCGGCCACCGGCAGCAGTGGTTTGGGGCAGTGGTCGGTCAGCGGGCGCATGCGTTTGCCGAGCCCGGCGGCCAGGATCATGGCCTTCATGTCGCCTCCGGGCCGGTGCCGGCGGCCAGCCGCTGGGTCAGGGTGGGGCGCAAGTGCTCCGCCAACCAGCGCTGGAAGGTAGCATGCTCGGGCAGGTCGACGAGGCTGGCTTCGAGATGGCCGAGGAAGTGCGGCAGACGTTCGAGATAGCCGCTACGGCCATCGCGCAGGGTCAGACGACAGAAGATACCGAGCACCTTGAGCGCGCGCTGGGCGGCCATGGCCTGGGCCTGGCGCTGGAAGGTATCGCTGTCGGTGGAGCCGGGCAGGCGGCCGTCGTGAACTGCCCGCTGGCGAAAGGCCTCGACCCAACGCGCGAAGCGCGCGGGCGGGAAGCGGCAGTAGCGCCCGCGCAGCAGCGAGATCAGGTCGTAGGTGATGGGGCCGGCCACGGCGTCCTGGAAATCGATCAGGTAGAGCGTCTCGTCGTGCACCATCAGGTTCATGGCATCGAAATCGCGATGCACCGTGACCACCGGCTGCGCCAGGGCGGAGGCGATCAGCGCCTCACGCAGCTCGGCCCAGCCGGGCGGTAGGGCGCTATCGCCCAGCCATTGCGTCAGGCACCACTCGGGGAAGAGGTCCAGCTCGCGGCCCAGCAGCGCCTCGTCGTAGACCGGCAGCATATCGGGACCGGCGCGATTCTGCAGCTCATGAATCAGGGCCAGGGCGCGTTCATGCCAGGCCAGGGTGTCGGCATGCTCGTCGTCGGCGAAGCGCAGCTGCAGCGGCGTGTCGCCCAGGTCGTCGAGCTCGACGAAGCCGGCGTCGAGATCCACCGCGTGCAGAGCCGGTACCGGCAGGCCACCGGCCCGCCAGCGGCGGGCGATGTCGACGAATGGACGACTGTCCTCCAGGGGTGGGGGCGCATCCATCAGCATGCGCGTGCTGCCGTCGGGCAGCTGCAGACGGAAGTAGCGGCGAAAGCTGGCGTCTCCTGCGGCCAGGCACAGGTCGAGGGCTGCCGGGGAAAGCTCGTGCTGCGCCGCGGCCCACTGGCGCAGGGCCTCGAATCGCGTCGTGGTGTCGGCCTGGGTCATGCTGGCTCCTTGCAGTCTCGGACGGTGCCGGTTGACGCCCGTTGGGCACCGCCGCATGCTGACCGATCAGGCGCATACGACAGGCTGGGTGTGGTCTGTATAATACCGATTCTCTTCGCCAAGGACATCGAGGGACCATGGGCAAGCGACATGCAGGAACGGCGTTGGCCAGCCTGATCACATCCGGCCTGACGCTGGGCGCGCCGCAGGCGCTGGCGCTCGAGCCGTTGGCGGCATGGCAACTGGACTGGCAGCCTTGGGGCGAGGGGCGTCCGGCCGAGGCGCTGTGCCGCGGGGTCTACATCATGCCTGCCTATCGCTTGCCCGCCGGTGACGAGCCGGGCCAGGTGCGCAGCGAGTCCGACACCGCCTATTACGGCGATGATGGCGAAACCATTCTCGGCGGTGAAGTGATCCTGCGGCGTGCCGACACGCAGCTCGAGTCGCCGCGGGTGAGCGTGCCGCCCGAGCGTGAGCGGGCGTTTGCCGAAGGGCCGTTGGCGCTGCGCGATCTCAACCTGCTGGTGCGCGGAGAGGCCGGCGAGGTCTCGCTGGTTACCGATGCCGCCAGCATCGACGCGGCGCACTTCGTGGTCCACGATCAGCACCTGCGCGGCGATGCCATGCAGATGGAGCGGCTGGAGGATGGCCGCTTCCGGCTCACCTCGGCCAGCTTCACCACCTGCGACCCGGGCGACAATCTGTGGCAACTGGTCACCGGCGATCTGGTGCTCGACCGCGAGAGTGGCTTCGGTACCGCGCGTCACGCGCGCCTGGAGATGGGCAATGTGCCGGTGTTCTACTGGCCCTGGGTGCGTTTCCCCATCGACGACCGGCGCCACACCGGTTTCCTGTGGCCCGAAATCGGCCTCTCCGGCGGCGCCCTGGACTATGCCCAGCCGTTCTACTGGAACATCGCGCCCAATCATGACGCCACCCTCACACCGCGCTGGATCAGCGACCGCGGCCTGCTTTTGGGCGGGGAGTACCGCTATCTGTTCCCCACCGATGCCGGTCAGATCGAGGGGGCCTACCTGTCCAGCGACGGCGGTGGCTCCGACGAGCCGGGTGCCGCTTCGCGGCGCTACGAGGGCGAGGACCGCTGGTACGTCGATTACCGACATACTGGGCGTTTCGATACGCGCACGAGCTATAACCTGCGCTATGGGGCGGCCAGCGACGGGCGCTATTTCGACGACTACGGCAGCATCTTCGGCGACGACCCCAGCAACATGCCGCGCCTGGCCCAGATAGACTACCGCGGCGATGTCTGGCGCCTGGATGCCCGTGCCCAGGGCTACCAGCGGCTCGACGATCCGCTGCGCGATCGCGACAAACCGTTCTACCGTCTGCCCAGCCTCACCGCCGACGCTCGCTGGATGCAGCCAGGCGGGCTGTACCAGGAGTGGCGCTCCAATGTCACCTACTTCTGGCGCGACGTGAATGAAGTGGCGCTGTCTCGGGAGCGTGAGGCTGCAGTGGGTACCCGTCTGCACCTGGCGCCAGCTACCGGTTGGCGCTTCGATCAGAGCTGGGGCCACCTGGAGCCGCGAGTGGAGTGGCTCTATACCGCGTATGATCTCGACTACGGCGAGCGCCAGACCGAGCGTGACACCACGCTACAGCGGGCGGTGCCGGTGACTTCCATCGACGGCGGGCTGGTGTTCGAGCGCGAGCTGGAGCTCGGCGGGCGGCCTTATCGTCAGACGTTGGAGCCACGGGTCAACTATGCCTATGTGCCGGCCCGCGATCAGCGTGAGTTTCCCGATTTCGATACCAGCGAGCGGGCACTCTCGTGGAATCAGCTGTGGTCGCCGTATCGCTTCTCCGGGGCCGATCGGGTGGGGGATCTCAACCGCTTGTCGGTAGGTGTCGACTCACGCCTGCTGGAAGACGACCGCGGCCGCGAGCGGCTGGCCATCGGCATCGGTCAGGCGTTCTATTTCGATGATCGTCATATCGACATGGACGGTAATCCCGATACACTGCCGGTGCCGCCTGAGCAGGGCGGGGATTTCGAATCCTGGTACAACGCCACCCGCGACCGCTCATCGCTGGTGACCCGGCTCGATTGGCAGATCAACGATGCCTGGCGCAGCCGCTTGCAGTGGATCTACGACGACTACCAGCAGCGTACCGAGCGGACCTCGCTGGACCTGAGCTACCGCAGCCAGGCAGGGCACGTATTGAACCTTGGCTACCGTTGGGAACTCCAAGGGTTCGACCCGTCGGTGGAGCCGGACGACGACGAGTTCCGCGACTACAACCGCGAAGAGTACGATCTCTCGTTTGCCTGGAAGCTCTCGCCCCGGGTGGATCTGATCGGGCGTGCCGTGTATGACTACACCAACGAGCGCCTGCTCGACCAGTTGGCAGGCGTGCAGTGGAACGACTGCTGCTACGGCTTGCAAGTCGTCTGGCGCGAATGGGTCGATGACCAAGGCACTGCCAGCATCGAGAACGATACGACGGAGCGTGGGTTGTTCCTGCGCTTCGTATTCAAGGGCTTGGGCGGTGTCGGTGGCGACGCCGGCGACTATTTCGAGCGGGCCATACCGGGCTACCGAGCCACTGCCTTCTGATCGTGCGTATGCCCTACAAGTGAGCCATATGAGAGGAAAGAGAGAGATGCGGATTTCGCCATTCGCCACCCTGGGCGCCCTGGGATTGGTCCTGTGCCTCGGTGCCTTGCCGCTGTCGGCCGTGGCCCAGGATTTCCAGCCGGTACAGCGGCAGTCCCTGGACCGTATCGTGGCCGTGGTGAACCAGCAGGCCATCATGCACAGCCAGCTCGAGGAGCGCATGATGCAGGCGCGCAGTCAGCTGTCGGCACAGGGGCAGTCCCTGCCCCCCGAGACGATGCTGCGCGAATACGTGCTCGAGCAGATCATCCTGGAAGAGATTCAGCTGCAGATGGCGGCCAATGCCGGCCTCAGCATCGACGACACCGCGCTCAACCGGCAGATGCGCGAGATCGCCGAGAGCAACAACATGACCCTCGATCAGTTCGCCGACGCCCTGGAGGCGGATGGTCTGACCATGGCATCCGTGCGCGAGGAGATCCGTCGCGAGATGCTGCTGCGTGAACTGCATCAGCGTCAGATCGGCGGCCGGGTCAACGTCAGCACACGTGAGGTGGAGCGCTTCATCGAGCAGCAGGGCGGCAACGTGAGCCATGAGCAGGCGCGCCAGATGGTGTTCCAGCGCAAGGCCAACGAAGCCCTCGACGCCTGGCTGCAGGAGATTCGCGCCGATGCCTTCGTCGACAATCGGCTGGCCAGCGGCAGCTGATAGATGAAACCGTCCGCGCCCGTGCTGGCGGTGACCAGCGGGGAGCCTGCCGGCATCGGCCCCGAGCTGTGCCTGCAGCTGGCCTTGGGGGAGCCGCCGCCCGGGGGCGTCGTGGTAGTGGGCGACCCGATCCTGCTGGCTCAGCGTGCGGCGCTGCTACGCCTGGAGGTCGACTTGGTCGAACTAAGTCCAGGGGCGCCGGTGCCGCCAGCAAGGCGCGGCGTGCTGCCGGTGTGGCCGGTGGTGCTGCGTGAGCCGAGCCGCCCCGGTGAGCTGGCCGTGGCCAATGCCGGCTATGTGCTGGAAACCCTCGACGTGGCGATTGCGGCCTGTCGCGACGGCCGTGCCGGCGCCATGGTCACCGCACCGCTGCACAAAGGGGTGATTCTCGATGCCGGCCATGCCGGCTTTCGCGGCCACACCGAGTACCTGCGCGATGCCTGCGGCGTCGACGAGGTGGTGATGATGCTGGCCACCGACAGCGCTCTGCATGCTGCGGGCTCCGACTGGCAGGGTAGCACCGCGCTGAGAGTGGCGCTGGCCACCACCCACCTGCCCCTGCGTGAGGTGGCCGACGCCATCAGCGAGGCGGGGCTGGAGCGCATCCTGCGTATTCTGCAGGCGGACCTGACACGCTGGTTCGGCATTGCCAGGCCGCGCATTGCCGTGTGCGGCCTCAATCCCCACGCGGGGGAGAGCGGGCATCTGGGGCGCGAAGAGCTCGAGGTGATCGAGCCCTGTCTTGCGCGCCTGCGCAACGAGGGTTTCGAGCTTGACGGGCCGCTGCCGGCCGATACCCTGTTCACGCCGCGCCATCTGACCGGGGTCGATGCGGTGCTGGCGATGTATCATGATCAGGGCCTGCCGGTGCTCAAGTATGCCGGCTTCGGCCAGGCCGCCAACATCACCCTGGGGCTGCCTATCGTGCGTACCTCGGTGGATCATGGCACGGCGCTGGATCTGGCCGGTCGCGGTCTGGCCGATGCGGGCAGTCTGCGAGTCGCCGTGGCACTGGCCGCCGACATGGCCGGCCGCGGTTCGGCCACTCCCTGACGAACGAACAGACAAGGATTCTTTGCATGGCATCGCGCCCGCCGGTCCATCGCGCTCGCAAGCGCTTCGGCCAGAACTTCCTGCGTGACCCCGGCATTATTTCCCGCATCGTGCGGGCCATCGCGCCCCGCCCCGGCGACCGGTTGGTGGAAATCGGCCCCGGCCAGGGGGCACTGACCGAGCCGCTGATCGAATCAGCCGGCGGGCAGCTCGAAGTGATCGAGCTGGATCGCGACCTGATCCCCGGGCTGCGCGTGCAGTTCTTCAACTATCCGGGCTTCGTGGTGCACGAGGGCGATGCGCTGAAGTTCGACTTCCGTGCGCTGCGCGGCGACGGCGAGCCGCTGCGGGTGGTGGGCAATCTGCCCTACAACATCTCGACGCCGCTGATCGCCCACCTGCTGGAAGCCGGCGATGTGATCGCCGACATGCACTTCATGCTGCAGAAGGAGGTGGTCGAGCGCCTGGCTGCTGAGCCAGGCGGTGCCGACTGGGGACGTCTCTCGGTGATGGCGCAGTATCGCTGCCGCGTCGATGACCTGTTCACGGTGCCGCCGGAGGCATTCGTGCCGCGGCCCAAGGTCGACTCGGCCATCGTGCGGTTGACGCCATACGCCGAGCTGCCCTGGCCGGCGACGAACGAGGCGCTGCTGTTCGATGTCGTGCGTCAGGCCTTCTCACAGCGCCGCAAGACCCTGCGCAACAATCTCAAGGGGGTGGTGGACGGCGACACGCTGACAGCGCTGGGCATCGACCCCGCGCGCCGGCCTCAGACGCTGAACGTAGAAGAGTTCGTTCGCATTGCCAACCACCTCGCTGCCACGGAGGTCACACCATGAACCCGACTTCCGACGTGCCGCTGGAGCGGGAGGTGCTGGTCGACGTGGAGCCGATCTATCGCGACGACGAGTCCTCGCGTGAGGAGTCGCGCTATGTCTTCAGCTATACGGTGACGATCCACAATCATTCGGCGCGTAGCGTCCAACTGCTGGCGCGTCATTGGCGTATCACTCAGGGCAGCGGCAAGGTGCAGGAGGTGCGCGGCAAGGGGGTGGTGGGTCAGCAGCCCATGATCGGCCCCGGGCAGACCTTTCGCTACACCAGTCGTGCCATCCTTGACGGGCCGGTGGGAGTGATGGAAGGCTCCTACACCTGTGTCGATACCGCCAGCCAGCGTCCTTTCGAAGTGACCATCGCCCCTTTCCGGCTGGCCGGCCCCAATCAGATACACTGAAGCCTGCGGTGCGGGATGAGCCTCGCGCCGGATGGACAACCCGCGAAGCGCACAAGGGAAGGTGTCATGACCGCCTATGCCGTCGGAGATTTGCAGGGCTGCCACGCCGAGTTCGTCGAGCTGCTCGAGAAGATCGACTTCGACCCCGGCCACGACCGCCTGTGGCTGGCCGGCGACCTGATCAATCGCGGCCCGGGGTCGCTCGCTTGCCTGCGCGAGGTCCAGGCGCTGGGCGATGCCGCCCTCACCGTGCTCGGCAACCACGACCTGCACCTGCTGGCGGTGGCCCGCGGCGGTGCCCGGCTCAACCGCAAGGACACCCTGGACGACATTCTTGCCGCCCCCGACCGCGAGGCCCTGCTCGACTGGCTGCAGTCGCGGTCGCTGCTGGTGCGTGAAGACTTCGCGGGGCAGGGCGAGATCGTGATGGTTCACGCCGGGCTATTGCCTCAATGGTCGGTGAACGAGGCGGCAGAGCTGGCCGGCGAGGTCGAGGAGCGCCTCGGCAGCGAGCGCAGCGGTGCCTTCCTGGAGCGCATGTACGGCAACGAGCCGGCCTGCTGGCATGCCGCGCTCGATGGCATCGACCGCCTGCGTGCCATCGTCAACGTGCTGACCCGCATGCGCTTCATCGACGCCGACGGCTGCCTCGACTTCAGTGCCAAGGAGGGGCTCGACAGTGCCCCGGCGGGTTTCGCCCCCTGGTTCCGTTACCCCAGAGGCGACGATGTGCGGCTGCTGTTCGGCCACTGGGCCGCGCTGGAAGGCTATGCCGAGGGCGCCCGTGTGCGGGTCGAGGCACTGGATACCGGCTGCGTGTGGGGCGGCAGTCTCACCGCGCTGAACCTTTCCACCGGCGAGCGCATTGCGGTGCCCAGCCATCGTCATCGCCGCTGAACCCGGATTGCGATCCGGCGAGACTTGAAGGGAGCGCCCCATGTTTCGACACCTGAACATCGATACCCTGACCGCCTGGCTCGACGACGAGGCTCCGCTCACCCTGGTCGATATCCGCGATCCGGCCAGCTTTGCTGCCGGCCGCATTCCCGGCAGCCGCCATCTCGACAATGACAGCGTGCCGGCACTGCTGGAGGCGGCGCCGCGCGAGCAGCCCATGGTGGTGGTGTGCTACCACGGCCATTCGAGCCAGCAAGCCGCGGCTTGGCTGGCGGGGCAGGGCTTCGCCGAGGTCTACAGTCTCGACGGCGGCTTCACCGAATGGGAGTACCGCCTGCCTGAACGCGTGGAGCGTGCCGGCTCATGAGCGCAGCGCGGGACCCGGCGATCGCAGGCCTCGAGGTCTATCGCGTGGGGGGGGCAGTGCGCGATGGTCGCCTGGGCTGGCCTACCGTGGATACCGATTGGGTGGTGGTGGGAGCGACGCCCGAGGAGATGCGCCGCCGCGGCTTTCGTCCGGTGGGGCGTGACTTCCCGGTGTTTCTGCACCCGCTCAACCACGAGGAGTATGCGCTGGCGCGCACCGAGCGCAAGTCGGGGCACGGCTATACCGGTTTCGAGGTGCATGCCAGCCCCGATGTGACTCTGGAAGAGGATCTGGCCCGTCGCGACCTCACCATCAACGCCATGGCAGAGACCCCGGAAGGCGAGCTGATCGATCCATACGGCGGCTTGCAGGATCTCGCAGAGCGCGTCTTGCGACACGTTTCGCCGGCCTTCGTCGAAGACCCGCTGCGGGTGCTGCGCACGGCACGTTTCCTGGCCCGCTATGCCGGGCTTGGCTTCATCATCGCCGACGAGACCTGGGCGCTGATGCGCGAGCTGACCGAGAGCGGCGAGCTTTCTCACCTGGTGGCCGAGCGCGTCTGGACCGAGACCGAGAAGGCGCTGGGCGAGCCAGAACCGGCGGTCTACTTCCGTACGCTGCATGCCTGTGGCGCCCTGACGGTGCTGATGCCCGAGCTCATCGGGAGCGGCGCGGAGCTCGATGAGGCGTTGCAGCGCATGACGCGCCTGCCAGATGTACTGCCCGAGGCGGAGCGGTTGCGCTGGCGCTGGGCCCGCCTGGTGGAGCATCTGGATGAGGCCGACCAACGAACCTTGAGCGAACGCCTGCGCCTGCCGCGCAGCTATCGTGAGCTGGGGTGGCAGGCCGCATTGACCCGGCAACTGGCCGAGAGCGACACGCCTGTTGCCGATACGGTGAAAGCCTGGCTGGACGGTGTCGACGCCTGGCGCCGAGCCGAGCGGGTGGCCCCGCTCATCGCGCTGCTGGCGCTCGAGACGCCGGCGCTGGCCATACGACTGGAGCGGGCCTGGCGGGAGGTGTCGCGGCTCGAGGCAAGGGAGCTGCTGGTCGAGGGCTTTCGCGGCGGCGCGCTGGGCGAAGAACTGGCCCGACGGCGCCGGGCCGTGCTGCAGCGGGAAATGGAGCGGCACTGAGAGAATGTGCTTTGCTGTCGGCTTGCTGGCACATCGCTCAGGAGCGCCAGACGAACTCGACGGGCCACAGACGCTGATCGCCAGCCTCGAACTCGGTCCACAGTTCGGCGTAGGTACGCCCGACCTCGGGGTGGAGCGTGTCGGGCAGTAGTTCGGCGAGCGGCAGCAGCACGAAGGCGTGGTGCAGGATCTCGTCGCGTGGCAGCGTGACCCCGTCGTGCTCGCCGCAGAGGTCGCCTACCGTCAGCAGGTCGATGTCCAGCGTTCGCGGGCTGAACTTGGGCGTGCCCGGGCGTCGTCCGTGCTCGCTCTCGATACGCTTGCACCAAGCCTGCAGCTCGCCCACCGACCAGTCGCTGTCGAACACTGCCACCAGATTGTAGAAGTTGCGTCCGTCGATGAAGCCGACGGGCACGCTCTCGAAGACGCGGGACACGGCCAGGTTGTCGAAGGTGGCGGCAAGCGCCTCCAGGCAGGCCGTGATGTGACGCTCACGCTCGATGTTGCTACCGATGCTGACGCTTACCTTGGCCATCAGGCGCCCTCCGGCGGTGTGCCGCGTTCGATGCGCACGCCTACCGCAGCAGCGGCCGGTACCGCGCCCGGCTTGCGTAGCGTCAAGCGTAGCCACGGCACGAAAAATTCCGTCATCAACAACTGCGCGAGACGCTCGGCGAAGGTTTCCACCAGTGCAAAGTCGTGCTCGTCGGCGAAGCGCTGGATGCGCTGGCTGATGGCCGCGTAGTCGAGAGTCTTGGTGAGATCATCGTCGGCAGCTGCCAGGCGAATGTCGGTGGCGAGCTCCAAGTCGAGCACCAGCCGCTGGCGAATGGTGCGTTCCCAGTCGTATACGCCGATGACCGTCTCGAGTTCCAGCGACTCGATCAACACGCAATCCATGTGCAGCTCCCAAACAGGCCGAAGAAGGAGGCACGATTGTACGTGAGCGTCGGGACGGATTGACAGGCTTGCGGTGCTGTCCCTGGCGTGCGGGGGCTGGCAGAATCGTCGATGGTGATGACGAACGAGCATGGGGGCGGATTTGGGCGAAGAGCTGTGGCCGCTATGGGGTCTGGTGCCGCTGGGCTATCTCAGCGGTTCCTGGCTGGGCGCGCTGTGGGTCTGCCGGCTGGCAGGCGTCGCTGATCCGCGCGGGGAAGGCTCCGGCAACCCGGGCTTCTCGAACGTGTTGCGCCTTTACGGCCCGCGGCTTGCCGGGGCGACGCTGGCGCTCGATGCGGCCAAGGGGATGCCGGTGCTGTGGCTCGCCATGGTGCTGGGCATGCCGCCATGGGCCCAGGGCATGGTCGGGCTGGCCGTGTTGCTGGGGCACAGCTTTCCGCCCTGGCATCGCTTCCGTGGCGGCAAGGCGGTGGCCAGCGCTTTCGGCGTCCTGCTGGTGCTGACCCCCTGGGTGGCGCTGTGCTGTGCCGCGCTGTGGGTGCTGTTGGCCTGGCGGGTACGCACCGCGGCGGTGGCCTCGCTGGCCAGCGCCGGTATCGCGCCGCTGGCCAGCCTGTGGCTGGCGCCGGACTATGTGCTGGTGATTCTAGTCTTCACCCTGCTGGTGCTGGTGCGCCACCTGCTCAACATACGTCGGCTGGGCAAGGGCGACGAGCATGCGCTCTGAAGCATCGTCGCTGTTACGGCTGGCTGCATCAAAGCAGTGGACGTTCAGACGCTGGCCGGTGACGTCAGGGTATCCATCGGCCAGCGCGGCACCGCCTTCATGTGCCCCATCTCGTCGCGTTCGCCGGTCTGCAGGCGCAAGGCGCCGGCCAGGGCGATCATGGCGCCGTTGTCGGTGCAGAAACGGCCGCGAGGATAGAATACCTGTGCGTTGCGCTTCGCCACCTCTGTGGCCAATCTCTCGCGCAGGCGCTGGTTGGCACTCACCCCACCGGCCATCACCAGACGTTTGAGGCCGGTGTCGTCCAACGCCCGGCGGCACTTGATCGTCAGGGTATCGACCACTGCCTCCTCGAAGGCCCGGGCAACGTCGGCACGGGCCTGGTCGTCGAGCTCGCCGGCCTGTTCCAACTGGCGCAGGGTGGTGAGGGTATGGGTCTTGAGCCCGGAAAAGCTGAAGTCGAGGCCCGGCCGGTCGGTCATCGGCCGGGGGAAGCGAAAGCGCCCGGGATTGCCCGTCTCGGCCAGTCGGGCGACCTGAGGGCCGCCGGGATAGCTCAGTCCCAGCATCTTGGCGGTCTTGTCGAAGGCTTCGCCGGCGGCGTCGTCCACCGACTCGCCGAGCAGGCGATACAGCCCCAGCCCTTGTACCTCGACCAGTTGAGTATGCCCGCCGGAGACCAGCAGGGCGACGAAGGGGAAGGCCGGCGGCGACTCCTCGAGCATGGGCGCCAGCAGGTGCCCCTCCATGTGGTGAACCCCCAGCACGGGGATGCCCAGCGCACGAGCCATGCCGTGCGCGGTGCTGGCGCCCACCATCAGCGCGCCGACCAGCCCCGGGCCGGCGGTATAGGCGATGGCGTCGAGCTCGCTGCGCTGCATGCCGGCCTCGTCGAGCACCCGCTGTATCAGGGGTAGCAGGCGCCGGGTATGGTCACGGGAGGCCAGCTCCGGTACCACGCCGCCATATTCGGCATGCATGGCGACCTGGCTGTAGAGAGCGTCGGCCAGCAGGCCGCGTTCGGTGTCGTAGATCGCGACGCCGGTTTCGTCGCAGGAGGTCTCGATGCCAAGGACGCGCATGGTGCAGAGCTCATGATGAGAGGAAGGCCGTATTCTAGCAAATCGGGGCCTGGCCATCCCGCCTTCGTGTGGCGGGAATTTGCAAAGCTTGGCATCGCCGACTAAACTACCGTGCGCTGTACAATTGGGTCGTGCACCCACATCCGGGTGTGCGTTCGAACCGAACTCAAGAATTCAAGGTAGGTGAGTGCTTAATGCCTTCTGTCAAAGTACGTGATAACGAGCCGTTCGACGTCGCGCTGCGCCGTTTCAAGCGTTCCTGTGAAAAAGCCGGCATCCTCTCCGAAGTGCGTCGTCGCGAGCACTACGAGAAGCCGACAGCAGAGCGCAAGCGCAAGGCTGCCGCCGCGGTGAAGCGTCACGCCAAGAAGCTCCAGCGTGAGCGCAAGCGTTTCGAACGGCTCTATTGATCCGTACTCGGGGAGCCTCGATGCTTCGTGCATTGCGGCTTCTGGAAGGATGACCAAGCGGCTGCCGTCAGGTGGCCGCTTGTCTTTCAAGTCCGTTTCACTGCAATTTTTCATCTGCCCCGCCGGGAGGTGGCAAGACCCACATGGCCGGCCAGATTCCGCAGCGCTTCATCGATGACCTGCTGGCACGCGTCGACGTGGTCGAGGTGGTTGGCGAGCGAGTGCAGCTGAAGAAGGCTGGACGCAACTATTCCGGCCTGTGCCCCTTTCATCAGGAAAAGACGCCGTCCTTCACCGTCAGTGCCGATAAGCAGTTCTACCACTGCTTCGGCTGTGGTGCTCACGGCACTGCTCTGCGTTTCCTGATGGAGTACGACAAGCTGCGCTTCCCCGAGGCGGTAGAGCAACTGGCGGCCCGCTTGGGGCTCGAGGTGCCGCGCGAAGGCGACGACGACCCTCGCGCTCAGGCACGCGAGCGCAAGCGCCAGGAGGGCGTCAATCTGCTCGAGCTCTCGGCCAGCTTCTTTCGCGAGCGGCTGAAGATGTCTGAGGGGCAGCAGGCGCGGGAGTACCTCTCCCGGCGCGGCCTCTCCGAAGAGGTGCAGCGAGACTTCGGCATCGGCTATGCCCCGGACGACTGGGAGGCACTCAAGCGCCACCTGAGCGCTAGGGGCGTTGCCGAAGCGGTACAGGTCGAATACGGCCTGCTGGTGCAGCGCGAGGAGAGCGGCCGCACCTACGACCGCTTCCGCGATCGGGTGATGTTCCCGATTCGTGGCGTGCGCGGACGTACCATTGCCTTCGGTGGTCGAGTGCTCGGCGATGCCAAGCCCAAGTACTTGAACTCGCCCGAGACGCCGGTCTTCCACAAGGGCAGGGAGCTGTACGGGCTGTTCGAGGCCAGGCAGGCCAATCCACGGCTCGAGCGGCTGGTGATCGTCGAGGGCTACATGGACGTGGTGGCGCTGGCCCAGTTCGGCATTCGCAATGCCGTGGCGACCCTGGGGACTTCCACCAGCGAGGAGCATCTGGGGCGGCTGTTCCGCATGGTCGACGAGGTGGTGTTCTGCTTCGACGGCGACCGGGCCGGGCGGCAGGCCGCCAGCCGCGCGCTGGAAACGGTGCTGCCGCAGATGATCGATGGGCGGACGGCGCGCTTCCTGTTCCTGCCGGAGGGCGAGGACCCGGATACGCTGGTGCGTCGCGAGGGGCCTGAGGCCTTCGAGAACCGCATCACCTGCGCCAGCCCGTTGTCGGAGTTCCTGTTCGATCAGGCGGCGCGGGGGCGTGACCTGGCACGTGTCGAGGAGCGCGAGCGCTTCGCCAGCCAGGTGTTGAAGGCAGTGGCACGATTGCCTCAGGGCATGTTGAAGACCGTGCTGCTGGGGGAACTCGCGCGGCGTACCGGGGTCGATCAGTCTCGCTTCGACGCGCTCCTGGCCAGCGAGCAGGAGGCTGCCTCACCGGCCGCCGAGCCTTCCCAGGCGCCTGTCGCGGCGGCTTCCGCACCGAGTGTGGCGGAAGAGAAGCCGCGCAAAGAGGGAGCGGCGCTGGGGCTGATGGCGCGGGTGCTGCAGCTGCTGGTGCATGAGCCGACGCTGGTCGAGCGCTTGCCCGCGGTGGAGGAGTGGTGTCCGGAGGACGGGACGGATGCCTTGCTGTGCCGCGAGCTGGTGCGTTTGCTGCGGGCGGGACGTTACCGTAGCCCGCATGTGTTGCTGGCCCACTTCCAGGGCAGTGCTCAGGGCGAGCGGCTAGCGGCACTGGTACAGCGAGAGATGCTGATTCCGCGGGAGGCGCGAGGCCAGGAGCTCGAGGGATTGGTCGAGTACCTGAGGCGTCAACGGCAGCGCCAGTCGCCGCAGGAGGAGTTCGAGGCGCTGCTGGCCAAAGAGCGGGGCGGTGAACGCCTGCCGCTCGAGGCGAGGCAGCGGCTGCAGGAGCTGCTGTTGGAGCTGAAACGCTGACCGCTGGATTGAGACCGGCGGATTGATTTTCCGTTGTGCACCCCCATGTTAGGGAGCATGGCCGGACGCTGTCAGCATAACCGATTAAACTAACACACCTGAGTGATCGAGCAAATGGGCCGTACTGGCGGGTTCGTACTGTTTCCCGCTATACTATTGGGCTTCATGAGTTTTCTCCACCCCAGCGCTTCAGGTGCTTCATTCTTCTTCGTCGAGATAGGGTTTCTATGGCTGGAAATGCGCAGCAGCAGTCACGTCTGAAGGAGTTGATCGCGCGTGGCAAGGAACAGGGCTACCTGACCTATGCCGAGGTCAACGACCATCTTCCCGAGGATATTGCCGATCCCGATCAGGTGGAAGACATCATCGGCATGATCAATGACATGGGTATCAGCGTCGTCGAGGAAGCACCCGATGAAGATACCCTGATGATGTCCGATCACTCCGCCGACGAGTCGGCCGCCGAGGAGGCCGTGGCTGCCCTGGCGGCGGTAGAGAGCGACGTAGGCCGGACCACCGATCCGGTGCGCATGTACATGCGTGAAATGGGCACCGTGGAGCTGCTGACCCGCGAGGGTGAGATCGAGATTGCCAAGCGCATCGAGGAAGGCACCCGCGAAGTGATGTCGGCGCTGGCCTGGCTGCCGGGCGCGGTGGACTCGATTCTCGAAGCCTACGATGCCACCCAGGACGAAGAGGCGCCGGGACGACTGTCCGACCTCTTCTCCGGCTTCATCGATCCTGACGAAGGCATCCCCGGCGTGGCCGAGGCGGAAGTGCCCGAAGAGCTGGTCGACGACGGCGCCGCCGACGACGCGGATGATGCCGATGCTGACGATGACGAAGACGACGCTGACACCAGCGAGGCGGAGGAGAGCACCGGCGGCCCCGACCCGGAAGAGGCGAGGGCGCGTTTCGAGCAGATCCGCGAGCAGAACGAGCTGGTGCGGGAAGCCCTGGCCAAGCATGGTCGTGGCAGCGAGCAGGCGCGGGTCGAGATGGATCGCCTGGCAGAACTGTTCTCGCCGATCAAGCTGGTGCCCAAGCACTTCGAGCGCCTGGTCGGTCAGGTGCGCATCAGCGTCGAGCAGATTCGCACCCAGGAAAAGGCGGTGATGCAGCTTTTCGTCAAGCTGGCCAAGGTACCGCGCAAGAGCTTCATCAAGGCGTTTCCCGGCAACGAATCGCGTCAGGAGTGGCTCGACGAGTTCATTGCCGAGAATGCCAAGTTCGCCGAGCGCCTCGAGCCGCTGCGGGCCGATATCCAGCGCGCCCAGCGCCGCATCGCCTTCGAGGAGGAGATGGTTCAGCTGCCCGTGCCGGAGCTGAAGGAGATCAATCGTCGTCTCTCCATCGGCGAGGCCAAGGCGCGCCGGGCCAAGAAGGAGATGGTCGAGGCCAACCTGCGTCTGGTGATCTCCATCGCCAAGAAGTACACCAACCGTGGCCTGCAGTTCCTGGATCTGATCCAGGAGGGCAACATCGGCCTGATGAAGGCGGTGGACAAGTTCGAGTACCGTCGCGGCTACAAGTTCTCGACCTACGCCACCTGGTGGATTCGTCAGGCGATCACCCGCTCGATCGCCGATCAGGCGCGTACCATCCGTATTCCGGTGCACATGATCGAGACCATCAACAAGCTCAACCGCGTGTCGCGCCAGATGCTGCAGGAGATGGGCCGCGAGCCGACGCCAGAGGAGCTGGGCGAGCGTCTCGAGATGCCCGAGGACAAGGTACGCAAGGTGCTCAAGATCGCCAAGGAGCCGATCTCCATGGAGACGCCCATCGGTGACGACGACGACTCGCACCTGGGCGATTTCATCGAGGACAGCACCATGCAGCTGCCGGTCGACCTTGCTACCGGCGAGGGTCTGATCGAGGCCACCCGCAACGTGCTCGGCGGGTTGACCGCTCGTGAGGCCAAGGTGCTGCGCATGCGTTTCGGTATCGACATGAACACCGACCACACCCTCGAGGAGGTCGGCAAGCAGTTCGACGTGACCCGTGAGCGGATTCGTCAGATCGAAGCCAAGGCGCTGCGCAAGCTGCGCCACCCGAGCCGCTCCGAACCGCTGCGTTCGTTCCTCGACGAGTAAGCGCGATCACCCGATGTGAAAAAAACCGCGGCCCGATGGCCGCGGTTTTTTTTCGACCGCACCGTGGACGGTGTGGCGCAGGGCGTGTTCAGAGCACGTAGTGGGTGGCCGAGCCCGGCCCTACCGGCAGGCCGAACAGGAACACCCAGGCAAAGAACAGCAGGCTCCAGCCGATCAGCATGAACAGGGTGTAGGGCAGCATCAGCGCCACCAGCGTGCCGATACCCAGGTCCTTACGGTAACGCGCGGCCACCGCCATGATCAGGCCGAAGTAGCTCATCATCGGCGTGATCAAGTTGGTCACCGAGTCGCCGATGCGGTAGGCGGCCTGGATCACTTCCGGGGCATAGCCCATAAGCATCAGCATCGGCACGAAGATGGGCGCCGTGACCGCCCACTGTGCCGACGCGCTGCCCAGCGACAGGTTGACGAAGGCGCACATCAGGATGAACAGGGCGAACAGCAGCGGGCCGCTCAGGCCCAGTGTCTGCAGCATGTCGGCGCCAGCCACGGCGATCACGGTGCCGAAATTGCTCCAGTTGAACAGCGCCACGAACTGGGCGGCAAAGAAGACCAGTACGATGTAAAGGCCGAGGCTGCTCATGCTGCGGGCCATGGCATCGACGACGTCGCGGTCGCCGCGCATGGTGCCGGCAAGCCTGCCGTAGACGAAACCGAGCAGAGAGAAGGAAATCGCCACGATCACCACGATGCCGCTGAGAAAGGGCGAGCCGCTGATGGCGCCGGTTTCCGGGTGGCGCAGGATGCCGTTGGCAGGCACCACCATGAGTGCCAGCAGCGCCACGATGGCCAGGGTGGCGAGTCCGGTCCCCTTGAGTGCGCGCTTCTCCGTGGCCGAGAGGCTCGCCATGCGCTGCCCGTCGATGTCATCCGCGGCGTAGGCGGCATCGAACTTGCCGAGCTTGGGCTCGACGATGCGCTCGGTCACCAGCCCGCCGATCAGCGTGACGACGAAGGTGCTGACGATCATGAAGAACCAGTTGGCCTCGGCGCCTACGCTGTAGCTCGGGTCGAGCAGGCGCGCGGCTTCCTGGGTGATGCCGGAGAGCAGCGGGTCGACGGTGCCGATCAGCAGGTTGGCGCTGTAGCCGCCGGAAACGCCACAGAAGGCGGCGGCGAGCCCGGCCAGCGGATGACGCCCCAGCGAATGGAAGATCATCGCTGCCAGCGGAATCAGCACCACGTAACCGAGTTCGGCGGCCATGTTGGACATGATGCCGGCGAACACCACGGCATAGGTGACGATGCGTGGTGAGCGGTCCAGCACCAGGGCGCGCATGCTGGCCGAGAGCAGTCCCGAATGCTCGGCGACGCCCACGCCGAGCATGGCGACCAGTACCGTGCCCAGCGGCGCGAAGCCGGTGAAGTTGGTCACCATCTCGGTGATCAGGCGACGCAATCCTTCTGCGTTGAGCAACGAATTGACCGCAATGAGCTCACCTTCATTGGCAGGGCGCGGGTCGGCGACCGAAACGCCCAGGGCACCGGCGATGCCGCTGGCCACCACCACGATGACGCAGAGCAGTGCGAACAGAGTGACCGGGTGTGGCAGCAGATTGCCCAGCCACTCCACGCTGTCGAGGAAACGATGGAAGGCGCCCCGTTTCAGGCGCTCGCGGCGAGGTAATGTTGACATTAGAAAATACTCTTTTAGTGCGCTTTGATTAGTTGAAATTGTTGCCTTGTTGGCATGGCGCGAGACATTACGCTGATAATGATCTGTCTGCAAACCTGCCTCGCCATGGGCAAGTCTGGTCACGCGAGGTGTGCCGATTCGAACAGGGAGGCGGTGGGGAAGGAGCGTCAGGAGTAGGTGGTCACGTGGCGCTGGGCCTCTTCCACGATCCAGTCGTGAACGGCCGCGACGCGCCGGTCGTCCAGCGCGCCGCTGGTATGCACGATGCCGTAGCGCTTGCCGGTGGGGATGCGGGCGGGGAACGGGGCGATCAGCGCCCCCGTCTTGAGTTCGTCGGTCAGCAGCGCCTGGCGTGCAATGGCGACTCCCATGCCGGCGACGGCCGCCTCCAGGGCCAGCCGGTGCCGATTGAAGGTGTAGCCGCGGCGTACGTTGAGCGGCGGGGCTTCGATGGCCTGCAGGTAGTGTTCCCACTCGGCGTAGGGGCTCCCACCGCGCCAAGCGGTGATATCGTGCAGCAGCGGGTACCAGGCCAGGTCGCCGGGGCTGGAAAGCGGCGGGCGGCGGCGCATCAAGCCGGGGGTGCAGACCGGGAAGATCACCTCCTCCATCAGCGGGGTGATGGCCAGGCCCGGATAGTGGCCGTCGTTGAGATCGATCGCCAGGTCGAACTCGCCTTCGCGCAGTGACAGGCTGCTGTCCTCGGCGATGACCTGCAGTTCGATATCGGGAAAACGGGCCTGGAGTCGCGGCAGTCGCGGCATCAGCCATTTGCTGAGAAACGCCGGCACGCTGCGCAGACGTATTACGCCGCTCATCACACCGCTGCGCAGACGCTTCACCTCGAGGCCGACCGACTGGTAGGCCTCGTCCACCACGGCGGCCAGCCGCTTGCCTTCCTCGGTGAGCTCCAGGCGTCGCGGCAGTCGACGAAAGAGCTTGAAACCGAGTCGCTCTTCCAACTGCTTGATCTGCTGACTCACCGCGCCGGTGGTGACGTGCAGCTCCTCGGCCGCCCGGGTGAATGAGAGGTGGCGTGCGCTGATGGCGAAGACTTTCAGCCAGGCGTGGGTTTGGGCGTGCAGCAGTCGGCTCATGCTTTAGTTTTGCTATAGCAGGAAGGAGTTATTCTCGGTTGCTCGGCGAGCGCTTCGACGTCAACCTTATGCCATACTTGCTTACAAGCAAACATGTTTTAGTCAGGCTGATCCATGGGCGACATGGTACGTGGCATGACTGACGACTTGCGAGGTGAATCATGGCCATCAGTGTGTTCGACCTGTTCAAGATCGGTATCGGTCCGTCCAGCTCCCATACCGTGGGGCCCATGCGGGCTGCCTATGACTTCGTCGAGGAGCTGCGACAGCGGGACCTGGTCGAGCGCGTGGCCCGCATCGAGGTGAAACTGTTCGGCTCGCTGAGTGCCACCGGCAAAGGGCACGCTACCGATCGCGCAGTGATCATGGGGCTGATGGGCGAGCGTCCCGATCGGATCGATCCCGCCATCGTCACGCCCTGCATCGAAGAGCTGCTGGAAACCAACACGCTGATGCTGGACGGGCGACTGGCGATCCCGTTCCTCTGGACGCGCGATCTGCAGTGGCATGAGGAGTGTCTGCCCTATCACCCCAATGCGATGACGCTGGTGGCACACGGTCATAGCGAAGAACTGTGGCGCAACACCTACTACTCGGTGGGTGGTGGCTTCGTCATCGACGAGGGCCAGGCCGAGCGCGGCGAGCTGGATCAGGATTCCACCGTGTTGCCTTACGACTTCAATTCCGGCGCCGAGCTGATGGCGCTGTGCCGCATGCATGACATGCGGATCAGCGAGCTGATGCTGGAGAACGAGAAGGCCTGGCGCAGCGAAGCCGAGATTCGCGACGGCCTGTGGCAGATCTGGCAGGCCATGCAAGCCTGTGTCGACAGAGGCTTGCAGCAGGAAGGCGTGCTTCCCGGCGGGCTCAACGTCAAGCGCCGTGCCGCTGCGCTGCATCGCCGTCTGCTGGCGACGAGCGACGATCAGAGCTTGATTGCTTCGACCTTCGGCGCCATGGACTGGGTCAACGTCTTCGCCCTGGCGGTGAACGAAGAGAACGCTGCGGGCGGGCGTATGGTCACGGCTCCCACCAATGGGGCGGCAGGCATCATTCCGGCCGTGCTGCATTACTACATGAAGTTCCAGCCCGGTGCCTGTGAGCGCGACGTTGTCGATTTCCTGCTGGCCGCCGGGGCGGTGGGCATCCTGTGCAAGAAGAACGCTTCCATCTCCGGCGCCGAGGTGGGCTGTCAGGGTGAGGTCGGCTCGGCCTGCGCCATGGCTGCCGCCGGGCTGGCCGAGGTGATGGGCGGCAGCGTGGCACAGGTGGAGAATGCCGCCGAGATTGGCCTGGAGCACAACCTCGGGCTGACCTGCGACCCGGTGGGCGGCCTGGTACAGGTACCCTGCATCGAGCGCAACGCCATCGCTTCGGTCAAGGCGATCAATGCCGCCCAGATGTCGCTGCGTGGGGACGGCGAGCATTTCATTTCACTCGACAAGGCGATCCGCACCATGCGCGATACCGGGCGCGACATGCAGGACAAGTACAAGGAAACGTCCCGCGGCGGCCTGGCCGTGAACGCCATCGAGTGCTGAAAGAGGTCGCCAGAACAGCCCCTTGGCTGTAATGGTGAAGAACATGACGCGATGCCCCTGTGGCATCGCGTTTTTGTTTGCAAACTAACAAAGCCTGCTTTGATATACGCCATTGGTCGAGTTTGACCCATGAACGGTTGCTCCGCGGTTGTGTCTCCTCTAGCTTACGTTAACGTAAAGGTTAGAAGTCCCAGGTTGGGCCAAGCGCCGGCCGCAGCCTTCACGACAACGACAACAAATCAGCATGGATCGCGTGGGCGATCCAGAGAGGACGTCACATGACCCAGGAGTTCATACTGGAAACTCGCGGGTTGACCAAGCAGTTCCGCGGCTTCACCGCCGTGGACGATGTCAACCTGCAGGTCCGGGAGGGGCATATCCACGCCTTGATCGGTCCCAACGGTGCCGGCAAGACGACCGTCTTCAATCTCCTCACCAAGTTCCTGCCACCGACCCGTGGCGAGATTCTCTACCGCGACAAGCCGATCACCGGCATGAAGGCCAACGAGATCGCCCGCATGGGGATGGTGCGTTCCTTCCAGATCTCGGCGGTGTTCGCCCACATGACGGCGCTGGAGAACGTGCGCGTGGCGCTGCAGCGCCCCATCGGCACCTCCTTCCATTTCTGGAAGTCGGAGCGCACGCTCGACTACCTCAACGACCGCGCCATCGAGCTGCTCGATGAGGTTGGTCTGCGTGAGTACGCCGACGTGCTGACGGTGGAGATGCCCTACGGGCGCAAGCGCGCGCTCGAGGTGGCCACGACCCTGGCCATGAATCCGACGCTGATGCTGCTCGACGAGCCGACCCAGGGCATGGGGGCAGAGGACGTCGACCGTATCGTCGCGCTGATCCGCCGCGTGGCGCAGGGCCGTACGGTGCTGATGGTGGAGCACAACCTCAGTGTGGTGAGCCGGCTTTGCGACCGCATCACCGTATTGGCTCGCGGCGCCGTGCTGGCGGAAGGGGATTACCAGACGGTTTCCGCCGACCCACGGGTGCGCGAGGCCTACATGGGTAGCGAGGCTGCGGCAGAGGAGGCCAGCGCATGAATCAGGTCGTCGAACAGCCTTCACGCAGCGAATACAACGATCACGATGGCGCCGAGATGCTGCGCATCCGCGATCTGCATGCCTTCTATGGCGAGTCGCACATTCTTCATGGGGTCGACATGGAGGTGCGTCGCGGTGAGCTGGTGACCCTGCTGGGCCGCAACGGTGCAGGGCGCAGCACCACGCTCAAGGCGATCATGAGCATGGTGGGCCGGCGTACCGGTTCGATCATGATCAACGGCACCGAGACGGTCGGCATGAAGGCGCATCGCATTCCGCGTCTGGGTATCGGCTACTGCCCCGAGGAGCGCGGTATCTTCGCCAGCCTCGACGTGGAAGAGAATCTGCTGCTGCCGCCCACCGTGCGTTCGGGTGGCATGTCGATCGACGAAATCTACGAGATGTTTCCCAACCTTTACGAGCGCCGCCGCAGTCAGGGCACTCGGCTTTCGGGCGGGGAGCAGCAGATGCTGGCCATGGCGCGCATCCTGCGCACCGGCGCGCGCATGCTGCTGCTCGACGAGATCACCGAGGGGCTGGCGCCGGTCATCGTGCAGAAGCTGGCCGAGGTACTGGTCAAGCTGCGCGACCGTGGCATGACCATCGTGCTGGTGGAGCAGAATTTCCGCTTCGCCGCGCCGCTGGCCGACCGCCACTACGTCATGGAGCACGGGCGCATCATCGAGGAGATCAGTGCGGCACAGCTGCCCTCCAAGCGCGATCACCTCAACTCCCTGCTGGGGGTGTAACCAACTTTCGTTATCACGACGAAGCGCGACTCATCTGCAGTACGTGTCACAACGATGCATCACAACAACAAGCCGCCCAACCGGGCTATGGAGACAATAATGACCTTCATCAAGAAGACTCTCGCCAGCAGCGTTGCTCTTGCCATCACCGCCGCCATGGCGACTGCCGCTCAGGCCGAGATCAGCGACGGCGAGATTCGCATCGGCTACCTGGCGGACATGTCCGGCACCTATCGTGACCTGGCCGGACCCGGCGGCCTCGAAGCCCTGCGCATGGCGGTCGAGGACTTCGGTGGCAGCGTCAACGGAGCACCCATCCAGGTGTTCAGCGCCGACGACCGCAACAGCGCCGACGTCGGCGCCAACACCGTGCGTGAATGGATCGATACCCGCAACGTCGATATGGTGGCCGGCCTGGTGGCCTCCTCGGTGACCATTGCCGTCACCCGTGTGCTGGAAGAGAACGACGGCTTCGGCATCGTCTCCGCTTCGGCTGCCTCCAGCATCACCAACGAGCACTGCACGCCCAATCACATCCATTGGGTCTACGACACCTATCCGCTGGCCAACGGTACCGCCCAGGCGGTGGTGCAGCAGGGCGGCGACACCTGGTTCATGCTCACCGCCGACTACGCCTTCGGCCACGCCCTGGAGGGCGACGTGACTCGCGTGGTGGAAGAGAACGGCGGTCAGATCGTCGGCGGCGTGCGTCACCCGTTCCCCACCGACGACTTCTCCTCCTACATCCTCCAGGCCCAGGGCTCCGGCGCCAAGATCATCGGTCTGGCCAATGCCGGCGCCGATACCGTCAATGCCATCAACACCGCCAGCCAGTTCGGCGTGGTGGAGGCCGGGCAGCAGCTGGCCGGTCTGCTGGTGTTCCTCAACGACGTGCATGCCATGGGGCTCGACGCCACCCAGGGGCTGCTGTTGACCACCGGCTGGTACTGGAACATGGACGACGAGGCACGTGAGTGGGCCGAGCGTTACTACGAGCGCGTGGGTCGTATGCCGACCATGGTTCAGGCCGGCATCTATTCCAGCACCTATCACTACCTGCAGGCAGTCGAGGCGACCGGCAGCGACGATCCGCAGACGGTGCGCGAGCACATGATGCGTCAGCCGATCCACGACTTCTTCGCTCGTAATGGCCGGCTGCGCGAGGATGGCCGCATGGTTCACGACATGTACCTGGCGCGCGTGAAGTCGCCCGAAGAGTCCACCCACGAGTGGGATCTCTACGAAATCCTCACCACCATTCCCGCCGAAGAGGCCTACCGCCCGCTCTCCGAAAGCCAGTGCAAGCTGGTGCAGAACTGAAGCGAGCAAGACCGGCGGCGACCACGGTCGCCGCCCCTCTGACGGCGAGGAGAACCTGACATGACGATGATATTCGGCGTGCCGTTGGCGGTGTTCATGGGCCAGCTTCTGTTGGGTCTGATCAACGGCGCCTTTTACGCCCTGCTGAGCCTCGGGCTGGCGGTGATCTTCGGCCTGCTGAAGATCGTCAACTTCGCCCATGGGGCCATGTACATGCTGGGGGCGTTCGCCACCCTGCTGGGCATGCGCTACCTGGGCATCAATTACTGGGCGGCGCTGCTGCTGGCACCGCTTTTCGTGGGCCTGCTGGGCATGCTGATCGAGCGCGTGCTGCTGCGTCGCATCGGCCACCTGGACCATCTCTACGGCTTGCTGCTGACCTTCGGCCTGGCACTGATCTTCGAGGGTACGCTGGTCAACTTCTTCGGCGTATCCGGGGCGCGTTACCCCACCCCCGAGGCGCTGCAGGGCGGTTATCAGACCGGTTTCATGTTCCTGCCCAAGTATCGCGCCTGGGTACTGCTGGCGGCTCTCGTCGTTTGCTTTGCTACCTGGTACATCATCGAGCGCACACGCCTCGGTGCCTACCTGCGCGCGGGCACCGAGAACCCGGCACTGATGCAGGCCTTCGGGGTCAACGTGCCACTGCTGGTGACGCTGACCTATGGCTTCGGCGTGGCGCTGGCGGCCTTCGCCGGGGTACTGGCCGCACCGCTCTATCCAGTGTCGCCGACCATGGGTTCGAACCTGCTGATCGTGGTCTTCGCCGTGGTGGTCATCGGTGGCATGGGCTCCATTCTGGGCGCCATCGTCACCGGGCTTGCCATGGGGCTGATAGAAGGTCTGACCAAGGTGTACTACCCCGAGGCGGCGAACACCGTGATCTTCCTGGTGATGATTCTGGTGCTGCTGCTAAGACCCGCCGGACTGTTCGGCAAGGAGGCATGACGACATGGCCACGACTCAAACGATGACGCCCTCCATGAAGCGTGAGCGCCGCGCCAACCTGCGTCGCAATGCCTTCTACCTGGTACTGATCGCGATCGGCCTGGTGGCACCCTTCTTCGCCTACCCGGTATTCTTGATGAAGGTGCTGTGCTTCGCGCTGTTCGCCTGCGCCTTCAACCTGCTGTTGGGCTATGCCGGGCTGCTCTCCTTCGGGCATGCGGCCTTCCTGGCCACCGGCGGTTACGTCACCGGCTATCTGCTGGCGAGCTACCCGGCACTGACCCCCGAGCTTGGCATCCTCATCGGTACGGCTGCCGCCCTGGTGCTGGGGGCCGCATTCGGTGCGCTGTCGATCCGCCGCCAGGGCATCTATTTCGCCATGGTGACCCTGGCGCTGGCGCAGTTGATGTTCTTCTTCTACATTCAGGCGCCCTTCACCGGCGGTGAGGATGGCCTGCACGGCGTGCCGCGCGGTCACCTGTTCGGCGTCATCAGCCTGCGCAGCAATCTGGCGATGTACTACTTCGTCTTCGCCATCTTCCTGTTCGGTTTCGCTCTGATCCAGCGTGCGGTGCACTCGCCGTTCGGCCAGGTGCTCAAGGCGATTCGCGAGAACGAACCGCGTGCCGTGTCTCTTGGCTACAACGTGGATGCCTACAAGCTGGTCGCCTTCATTCTTTCCGCAGGTCTGGCCGGCCTGGCCGGCTCCACCAAGACCGTGGTGTTCCAGTTGGCGTCGCTGACCGACGCCCATTGGCACATGTCCGGCGAGGTGATCCTGATGACCCTGCTGGGAGGCGTCGGCACCCTGTTCGGCCCGGTGGTGGGCGCGGGGCTAGTGGTGAGCCTGCAGCACATGCTGGCACAGTCGCCGCTGGGCAACTGGGTCGGCCCGATTCTCGGCGTCATTTTCGTGATCTGTGTGCTCAGCTTCCGCAGTGGTATCGTCGGTGAGGCGATGAAGATGTACCGCAAAAACTTCAAGTGAAAGCCGTTGGCAGGACCTCTTCCTGGCGCCCTATAAGGGCGCCTTTTTATTGCGCTTCCGTGGCGCAGGCCTGCTCCAGCCGTTGAGGCAGGTGCTCGACCAGGAAGTCGATGAACTGGCGTACCTTGGCGGCGTGCTGGCGATGGCGCGGCATGACCGCCCATACCCCGGCGTCGCGGCATTGAAAGCGTGACAGCACTTCGACCAGCTCACCGCTGGCGAGATAGGGCATGACGTAGTAATCGGGCAGTTGCGCCAACCCCAGTCCCTTGAGGGCAGCATCGAGCAGCGCCGGTCCCGAATTGGCCTGCCAGGGGCCGCTCACGCGCACCTCACGATGCAGGCCGTCGACATCGAAGCGCCACTGGTCCCGGGTGCCGATCAGACAGCGATGATGTATCAGTTCCGCTATCGAATGAGGCTGCGACACGCGCTGGAAGTAGTCGGGCGAGGCGACGACATATTCGCGCCGCTCGCAAAGCCGGCGGGCCACTAGCGTGGAGTCCTGCAGGGTGCCCATGCGAATGACCACGTCGTAACCTTCGTCGATGACGTCCACCTGACGGTTGGTGAGGTGCAGGCGCATCTCCAGCTGTGGATGCAGCTTGAGGAAGTCATTGACCAGAGGGGCGATGAAGCGCTCGCCGAACGCGGTGGCACAGCTGAGCTGAAGGATGCCATGAGGCTTTTCCTGCAAGCTCTGCAGGGCGGCTTCGGCTTCACGGAAGCCGTCCAGGAGTTCACGGCAGCGGGCGTAATAGCGCTCCCCGGCATCGGTGAGGTGGATCTGCCGCGTGGTGCGATAGAGCAGCGGCAGCCCCAGCTCCTGTTCGAGCTGGGCCACCTGGCGGCTGATATGCGAGTTCGAGACATGAAGCTGGCGTGCTGCGGCGGCAAAAGTGCCCAGCTTGACCACTTCCACGAAGGCTTCGATACCGTCCCAATGAGCCATGAGCGCACCGTGATTATTGCACAGCAGGAATAATGTTGTGTCGCTGTTTCAGTATCATCATAGCGCCTAGCGCACCTAGACTGATAGGAATCGTTACACACTGGATCGCCAAACCATCAGGAGAAAGGTATGAAGTCGCGTGCCGCCGTTGCGCTGGAAGCGGGCAAGCCCCTCGAGCTCACCGAAATCGACGTACAGGATCCCAAGGCGGGTGAGGTGCTGGTGCGTATCGCCGCGACCAGCGTGTGCCACACCGACGCCTTCACGCTCTCCGGCGCT